>JAOZTL010000224.1 GCA_029942205.1 Bacteroidales bacterium
GCTCAAGCAAGCCCCTAATCAAGAAGTAGCCACGGCTTTTATGCAATTCTTTTTGGGCGAAAATGGACAAAAAATAATGGAACAAAACGGACAACAGTCTATCGTACCTACATCATCGGATAGTTATACGGCTATCCCGCCCGATTTAAAGCAATATGCACTCGAAGGTCTTCGACCTTTTTAGTGTTGCTTACGCACCTGTACAAAACTATTATAATCAGTAAATGTATGATTAATTTTGTTCCCCCATTTAGATCACGTGCAATACATCTCAATTTCTTTACGTTGGCAAGCTATACCGCAGGCGGGCTTATTTTATTATTCATCATAGCCCCCCTGCTGCATCTTTTTTTGGCAAGCACGGGATCGCAATTATTCGAGACATTAAACGACTCGGAAGTAACCACAAGCATCGGATTAACTTTGGGAATTTCGTTTGCAACCACTTTGTTTTTTGCCATTCCTGCTATTCCTTTTTCTTATATTCTTGCACGCAAGCAGTTTATGTTCAAAAAGGTACTCCAAAGTCTGATTGATATTCCTATCATTATCCCTCATTCTGCCGTAGGAATTGCCATATTAGGCGTTATTGCAAACGATTGGTTTCGAGACACGATCGGCTTTAATCCCATCGGACACCCCGTAGGTATTGGAATAGCGATGGCTTATGTCAGTTTACCATTTTTGATTAATTCTGCCACCGATGGCTTTGCAAGCGTACCCGTACGGCTCGAAAAAGCAGCATACAGTTTGGGAGCGTCCGAAATGCGAACATTTTTCACCATTTCGCTAGCTCTCTCGTGGCGCAATATTCTGTCGGGCTTAGTGATGATGTTTGCACGTGGCATGAGCGAATTTGGTGCAGTCATTATTATTGCTTATCACCCAATGACCATGCCTACGTTGATATACGAACGCTTCGGTATGTTTGGGCTCGACTATGTTCGCCCTGCTGCCGTGTTATTCATATTGATTAGTTTATTTGTTTTTATTGTTTTACGATGGTTGTCCATCAAAAACGACAAATAAATAAAATCTCTATTTCACATTTCTTTTTATGATAAATAAATTTTATCTTTGATAACGAGGTTTACACCTAAAGGATCGTTCCTAAACATACTAAAATGCTGCTTTCAACTTATTTCAGCACAATCCTTAAGAGACACAATTAATCTATATTTTTCGACTTTAATTATGATAAAAAACAAGCCGGAGTTTAATGCTAATTATTTTGTAGAAACTAAGTTTGAGCTACTTATGCGCAAACGAATCAATACGGTTCTGCTCATTTGCAGCTCGTATGATGCATTTATCTTAAACCAAGATGGACGTATCGAAGAGCAAATTTTCAATGAATATGTTGCTTTAAACCTACGTCATCCACCTGAAATTATTCATGTTTTCACTTCAGGCGAGGCATTAGAAATCATTCGCAAGAGGCATATTGATCTGATTATCACCATGCTTAGTGTGGGAGATATGGATCCATTTGTATTGGCAAAAAAAGTAAAAGCCAGATATCCTCGTAAGCCAATTGTGGTATTGACTCCCTTTGTTCGCAACGTATCGTTCAAGCTCAGTAACGACGATTTGAGTGCTATCGATTATGTTTTCAGTTGGCTGGGTGATGCACGTATCATGCTGGCAATCATCAAACTAATCGAAGACAAAATGAATGCCCCTTACGATGTCAATACGCTTGGTGTGCAGTCGATTATATTGGTAGAAGATTCGGTTCGCTACTATTCAAGTTATTTACCTACGATTTACAAAATAATATTTACTCAGTCCAAAAAATTCATGCACGAAGGGCTTAATGAGCATCAAAAAATGATGCGCATGCGAGGTCGCCCGAAAATACTACTTGCCACCAACTACGAGCAAGCCCTACGTTTATACAACAAATATCGTCGAAACTTATTAGGCGTAATCTCCGATATTGCTTACCCTCGCAAGGGAGTCAAAGATAAAAAGGCAGGAATCCGCTTATGCAAAAAAATCAAAAAAGAAGACAAATATCTGCCTTTGTTGTTACAATCTTCGGAAGAAAGCAATGTGAAATACACTAACGAAATAGGCGTTTCATTTGTACATAAATATTCTAAAAACTTGCATCGTGAAATTACAGAATTTATCACAGAATATTTCTCTTTTCAAGACTTCATTTTTATTGATCCAGATACCGAACAGCCCATTTTCAGGGCTAAAGACTTAAAAGGATTACAGGAAGTGATTTATGACATTCCTGACCAATCGATGATTTATCATTTAAAAAGGAATCATTTTTCTAAATGGCTAAATGCAAGGGCGTTATTCCCAGTAGCCGAAGTACTGAAAAACTTAGAATACGAAGATTTTAATTCGGTACAGCATGCTCGTGATTTTCTGAACAATACAATTAGTAACTACCGTAGTAATAAAAGCAGAGGAGTAATTGCACAATTCTACAAAGAAAAGTACGATAATTATTTAATTTTTGCACGCATCGGACAAGGCTCTATTGGCGGCAAGGCTCGTGGCTTGGCTTTTATCGATCAATTAATAAAAAATAAACGACTCGAAAATAATTTTGATGGTGTCAATATAACCATTCCACGCACGGTGGTTCTTAGTACCGATATTTTTGATAATTTTATGGAATCGAATGATTTATACAAAACTGCTTTGTCTAATTTGTCTGACGACATCATTCTGAAAACATTTATTGATGCCGAACTGTCAGCAGACATCATCGAAGATTTGAAAATATTGTTGGCGCTCACCAGCAACCCAATAGCTATTCGATCATCTAGCTTGTTGGAAGATTCGCATTATCAACCATTTGCAGGTGTTTATTCGACCTACATGATTGCAAACAAATCGGAAGACAAGGATTTTGTATTGATACAGCTTCAACAGGCAATTAAATCGGTGTATGCTTCGGTATTCTACAAGCAAACCAAAGATTATATGCGAGCAACATCCAATGTGATTGATGAAGAAAAAATGGGCGTTATATTGCAGGAAGTATGCGGCAAACAGTATGGAGACCGATTTTATCCTACGATTTCAGGTGTCGCTCGATCCGTCAATTTTTATCCGCTCGAATATGAAAAAGCCGAAGATGGAATAGCAAATGTTGCTTTGGGGCTTGGCAAACAAATCGTTGAGGGCGGCAAAACCATTCGTTTTTCGCCAAAATTCCCACAGAAAATATTGCAATTATCTTCACCCGACATGGCTTTACGTGATACACAAAAAACATTTTTTGCCTTAAATATGGACGAAAGTAGTTTCATTCCATCTACAGACGAAGGTGTCAATTTATTGAAATTACGTGTAAAAGAAGCAGATAAAGACCAATCCATCAAGCACATTGCATCCACGTTTGATTATCAGAACAACATCATTCGTGATGGTGCGAATAATGAAGGAAAAAAGCTCATTACATTTGCAAATGTATTAAAATACAACACTTTCCCGTTAGCTCAAATTCTCGAAAAAATATTATCTTTATTCGAGAAAGAAATGAATAATCCAGTGGAAATAGAATTTGCTGTCAATTTGGAAGTACCTAAAAGCGAGCCTAAAATATTTAATATTCTTCAAATTAGACCAATCGTAGAAGGCGAATTGAATAATCAAATAGACATCGAGCGCGTGCTAAACGAAGAAACCATTATTTCATCTAATTTGGTACTGGGTAATGGTTCGATAAAAGAGATTCGAGACATTGTGTATGTAAAAACAGAAAATTTCAATGCCAAAGATAATCCGTTGATTGCACTGGATATAGAGAAAATAAATGCCGAATTTATAAACAAAAATAAAAATTATGTGCTCGTAGGACCTGGGCGTTGGGGCTCGCACGATTCATGGTTGGGGATTCCCGTTTTATGGTCGCAAATATCGGCAGCACGACTTATTGTGGAATCAGGCTTAAGCAATTACCGAATCGATCCGAGCCAAGGCACACACTTTTTTCAAAACTTAACGGCTTTCCACGTGGGATATTTCACAATTAATCCATACACAAACGATGGCTATTACGATTTGGATTTTTTAGCTCAATCTCGTGTTATTTTTGAAAACGAATTTATTCGACACATTCAATTTGACGAAGATTTGGACATAAAATTAGATAGTCGGAAAAACAAAGGAGTCGTGATGAAGCCAAAGTCAAACAAAAATTAACTGAAATGTATTTTAAATTTAAACACAGATTTTCAACAACTTATCTTAAACAAACAATACTTTTAAATTTTGGAATGAAATTTTTAATTATTTACCAGACGGTATCCACATTTACTCCAAAATAATTAGGTACTATTATATTACGCAATTCTATACCGACCTAAAAGTCATTTTAGGCTATCAAAATATAATTTTTAGTTTTGTGATAAATATTCAAAATCACCTTGTTTTTGAATATCGAGTTTTGATAAAATTGTTTTGCGAAGATACATTCAAAAATCAGTTGTAGAAGGTTCTGTTATAAATCTGCTCCGCAATTTGAGATTTAAAACGTACAGCTCTCTTTCTTTGATTATGTCTAAATTTAAGCTAGTTTTGTAAACGTAAAAAAACGTGAATTTCATTCACGTTTTTATAAAGTAAAAACATAGATTTCAACTTTGAAAAAGTTGCTCCGTTCAAATCCTATCCTTTTTCTGAATGCCTTCGTCCCTTCGGCATTTTTGAAAAAGGATTAGCTTTGAACTACTAACTGGTCTTGTCTGGTATGAACTGCAAGCCAAGCACAAGCCGGAACCCGAGGTTGTAGTCCCCGTACGATGGATCGCTGCCGTAACGATAACGCAACCCACTGCTGACAACGCTGTATAACCAAGACCCACCACGCAGCACTTTCCATTTTTTATCCGAATTGTACCAATCTTGACACCATTCCCACACATTGCCACTCATATCATAAATATCTAATTCATTCGGATCTTTTTGACCTACTGGATGAGTTTTATTATCTGAATTTTTATCATACCAAGCCACATCATCCGCATTATTGCTACCAGCATATTCATAGCCTTTTGATTCGAGACCGCCTTGTGCAGCAAATTCCCATTCAGCATCAGTTGGTAAACGGAAGGTTTTGTCTGTTTTTTTATTTAATCTTTTTATAAAATCCTGTGTATCGTGCCAGTTAACATTTTCCACAGGGCAATCATCACAGCCTTTAAATCTTAATTCTTCAGGATCTTTATCCATTACTTCTCGCCATAGTTTTTGAGTTACAGGAAATTTGGCAATGTAGAAGTTTGAGAGTTTGTGTTTGCTACTGGTTTCACCCATAGTAAACGAACCGCCTTTTACGGCAATCATATCAAAAGAAATATTGCCAATGGGTTGGGTAAAGTTGGAGAATTTGTTTTTTTCAATTTCAATCAGTTGGGTGGCTGATTGGGCGTATGGGGTATCGGGAAAAGTGTTGATTACTTGTTGTAATAGAGATATATTGTTGGATTGTTTGATAAGATTGAACCATTGTTGTAGGTCGTAATCGTGATTTACGACTTGTACTCCTATTTCTCTAAGATTTTTGGTTAATTGGATGTTTTTTTTATTTAGCTTTTGGTTTTCTGTATTTAACTGATTAATTCGATCTTTTTTTTCAGAGATTTCTGTTTTGAGTGCTGCTATTTTTTTGTCTGTGGCTTTGCTTGTTTTTTGTTTTTTTAATTCTTCAATTTCGTATTCTTGTTCTTCGATTAGTTCATCTAAATCTTTAATGTGTTTCTCTTTCTTGAGAAGTTCATATTTAAGTTGCTTTTTTTCAATTTCTACAAAG
>JAOZTL010000225.1 GCA_029942205.1 Bacteroidales bacterium
TGTGTTATCTTTGTTTCGATAATAGCAACTGAGTGTTGGGCGTAAGAAGTCGGTAGGAGCTGTCAGGAAATGTGTCCATGGCATGGCTTCGTAATCGATTACGAACGACTGTAATGGTTCTAAAAAGGCAATATCTCGGTAAATGGTATCCTTGGCATGTCTGTCTTTATTGAGGTACACATAATCGATATGCCATTGATCGACATTGCCCACGAGGCTTGTCAAATCGTTATCGGATAGGCTTACCACATTTCGAAAACGAAAGCGAAAACCATTCTGTAAATACAGCGAATTGTTTATTGCCAATATTTCTTGCTTAAATGCCGTTTGGTCTATTTTGTTTGTTTCCCACACCTTGCGCCATTGGTTTATTTCGGGGGCATAAAACTCCAAAATCAGTGAATCGCTCGTTTCGGGATTATCGCCGTAGCCTGTCGATTGGTAATAAAAGCTTAAATAAATCGTATTATCTCCTGGGTAGTATAAATTAATGGCTTGTGAGCTAATCGTATCGCCACCCGATGCGGTGTTATAGTCCGTTCCTTGATGTATTTTTCCATAAGCATCAATAGCATCGAGTGTAGCCACACCAATAGACGGCGGGTTTTTGCTATAAGAAGTATTGATGAATACTGAGAAATCTGTCCATAAATTGGGATCAGGGTATAAATAAGTAGCCGAAAAATCATCGAAAAAAGGAAGGTCGAGTGCTGTTGTGTTTTTTGTTTTCTTTTCTTTTGGTCTAATAGCGTGTATTAATAAGGCATTCTGGTTTAGTCCCACCAGTTTTTCTTGCCCTTGTGCATCGTTAGTCAAAAGTAGCATAAGAGAAATCGCAACCATTAATAGACTGTTTAGCACGTATTTTGTATTATTAGCCGCCAAAACAGAGCAATACGGTTGTTTGAAATTTAATTTCTTCAGAAAATAAAACATAAGCAGCTACATATAATTAAGCGACACTTTTAAAATTTTAAAATCACGTGTAAGTTATTGATAGCAATAAATTTATACAAATGCATAAGCAATATTAAATAGCAAGAAGTGCTTACAGTTCGTTGTCTTGCGTGGCACTAACAGTCAGCCAGATGTCTACTGGTTCGCCCACCAAAAGTGCCGAAAAGCTATTCGGAGATTGTTTCCACACAAAAGCATCGATGCTGTCTTGCTGACTTATCACACTCTCGTCATAGGTAATATTACCTAACGCCAAAAAAGCTCTTTTTATTTCACTCTTAGCCTCATCCAGCGATAGTCCTGCAAGCTCAGGAACGGTGCTGCTACGTGTCCCTTCCCCTTGACCTAGTACCAAATCAATGGATGCTCCTTTGGGCACGAGTGCTCCTTTGCGTATTATTTTTCCTCTGTATTGTTGTTCGAGAACGCTATTGGTTGCCACGTCGGGGCGATAAGTTATTTTTCCGATTTTGAGCCCGTAGGTTTCCATGTCCGATTTGGCTTGAATAAGCGATACGCCCACCATGTCGGGTAATGGAACTTGCTCGACATCTAATGTTTTTATGGTTAAGAAAATGGTTCTATTTTCTTTTACTTTGAAGCCTGGTGGTGGATTTTGTTCCACTACGCCTCCTTTTTTCCCTGTAGCATTGTATACCGAGTCTATAATCTCAAAACGCACGCCTGCTTGGTCTGCCGTTCTTTCAATTTCGATCAAACTCAAGCCTGTAAAGTCAGGAACAGAAATGGACTCGCCATGATCCGTATACACATTCATTATTATTAATGTGAAAATAAATAGTACGATGCTTATGCTTGCTGCTATTCCTGCATTTATTAGAAAGTTTTTTGTTTTTATAAATGCCCACAAGTCGATTCCAAATAGGCGAACTTTTTCAATGAATGGCTGGTTTTGATTCGTGTTCATGGTTTTTTAATATTTTAGGTCTTCGACCTTTTTGATGTTGCTTACGCACTAGTACAAAATTAATTGTATATTTCTACTTTTTTTAAGTCGATTATTCGCTAATTAAGTAAGGAGTTAGACAGAATTAATCGGATACTTGCTGCTTAAGTGGGTTTTATATAAATGCGTAAGCAACATCAAAAAGGTCGAAGACCTAATGATACTCTTTCACCGTATTGTATAATGTATCACGCTCGATGGGGATACGATTTGCTTTCAGAATCAGTTCTACGAGTGCATCGGTCGTCAGTGTGGGCGTGCTATCTTCGGCACCAGCCATGGAATATATTTTGGTAGAATCGTCAATTGTACCATCCACGTCGTCTACTCCAAAAGAAAGAGCGAGTTGTGTGGTACTTTTTCCGATCATTGGCCAATAGCCTTTTAAGTGAGGAAAATTATCGAGAAATATGCGAGAAACGGCATAGTTACGCAAATCTTCCAGTGTTGATACTTCGCCAATATGCGACATACTATTATTTTCTTTTCGGTATTTTAGTGGGATAAAGGTATTAAATTTACCTGTTCGGTCTTGCAGTTGGCGCAATCGGTTCATGTGATCCACGCGCTGCTCGTAGCTCTCAATATGCCCGTATAGGATGGTTGCATTGGATGGTAGCCCCACACGGTGAGCCATTTCGTGAATTTCGAGCCACAAGTTGGTCGATGATTTTTCATCACAAATTTCTTTGCGTAATTCTTCGTCGAATATCTCCGCTCCACCGCCAGGGATGGAGTCTAGTCCATAATTTTTAAGCATCGTCAAGCCTTCTTCGAGCGATACTTTGGCTTTGCGAATCATAAAATCTAACTCCACCGCCGTAAATGCTTTGATGTGCAAATCGGGGCGAATCTTTTTTATTTCTTGCAATATTTTTCCATAATAATGTAAATCACGATGCGGATGCACACCGCCCACAATGTGTACCTCGGTGATTGCTTTGCCGTCGTATTCACGCACTTTATCGAGTATTTGTTCTTGCGAATATTCCCATGCACCTTCTTCGTTTATTTTGCGAACATACGAGCAGAATTTGCAATTATAAATACAAATATTGGTGGGTTCGATATGGAAGTTTCGATTGAAATATGTACGATCGCCATGTTTGGTGTTACGTACATGATTGGCTAGGATGCCCAAAAAGCCGAGTTCGGCTTCTCGATACAGCAAAACTGCTTCGTCCGTATCTATTCGTTTGGATTCAAATACTTTCTCTGCTATTTTTCGTAGTGCTGGAGTCAGATCACTGTCTGCAATAATATTTTGTATTTGCATAATTAAACGCTTTGTGCTATTTGTTTTTCTATAAATAATTGATTGCGATAGCTTTATTCAACTGCGTAAGCAACATCAAACAATGTCGATGACTTTAAATCAATGCCGCTAAAATACACAAATAATTTGAAAATCTATCGTTGGAAATTATTATCCATCAAAAAAATAGATACATCAAAAAAACCCTCGATCCTTTTTTTCGGAAAGAGGGTAAAGAATTTAAGGTCTTTGACCTTTTGATGTTGCTTACACAATTAATTTGTCTACCCTTTTGGTCATCGACCTTAGTAGGGTAGCAAAAGCATCAATTATACAGAGTATTAAATTATTTTTTATGACGAGGTTCGTCAGAGACTGACAGTTTGTGTCTGCCTTTGGCTCTACGATTAGCTAATACACGGCGACCAGCAACCGACGACATTCTTTCTTTAAACCCGTGCTTGTTTTTTCTTTTTCTATTTGATGGTTGAAATGTTCTTTTCATGAGAAATCATTTTTATAGTAAATTATCTTCAGTATTTTCGAGCGGCAAAGTTACATTTTTTTTTGTTTACATAAAACCTTTAAAACAAATATTTTAATCTGTTTTCTTTTTTTTGTTTCTTAATTGAGCTTAATTCTTTTGTATAAAGGGTTTTAGCTAATAAAAAAAACACCCGAAGCCGTCTGTTACGACTACTCGGGTGTTTATCATGAAAAAAAAGTAAACAATTTATCTAAGCCAAAGAGCTTGGTGCATCCGCTGTTTCTTGCGGTTCTTCCTCTGTTTTTGTCGAAGAGTTTGTTTTATAGACAACATAGTCTTTGTACCGAGCTTCACTCTGATTGATCCAGATACCTTTTCCTACATTACATAGCCTTACGACATCTTTATACAATTTATTCGCCAGCACAATTCTGTGTTCGGTGGTGATTTCACGTTCGCCTTCTGCTAGGTTTTTTTGTGTAACCACCGAGTTTAGCTGGTTGCGTAAGCTTTTCAGCTGTGCAATTCTGTCTTGCGTCATGCCATCGGCTTCCAATTGCGACCGATACTTTTTAGCAACAGCTACCAATTTATTCACCTCGTGAATCAATTCGGCATCGTTCAGCTTTGTTAAAGATTTGATCTCAAACTGCTTGTAAAATGCAGAATCTACTGGGTTAGATACTTCAACTACCATGAGTGCCTTGTGGGCAGCAAGTGATAAGTCGTCTACTAGTTGGTCTTTTTTTTCTGTTACCAACATTTTTTCGCCTTCCATTTCTTTATCGGAAGCTAGTGCGGCTAATTCTTGATTAGCGTCTATTATTGCCTGAATTTTTTCGGTCGTATAACCGTATTCGACAAACTCATTGGAATCGCGCATGGCGAAACTCGTCTTGGAATTTACTACTACATTCAATTCCGCATAAGAGAATTTGAATTCTCTTTTTAATTTTACTTTAAACATAAGTTAAAAATTTTAGTTAATAAAAAAATAATATCTATAAAGAGAATGACTAACTTTTATTTTGTTTCCGAGAACCGTTCTTTTTTTTATAGTTCTGAAAATCTTCGTTTCATAAATCTGATAGTCATTAACTTGGGTGCAAATATAAATAAGATATTTTAATTTGCAAATATTTCTTTTAAAATAGTTTTATTTTGATAGTTTTTTATGTATTTTCACATAAAATTAACCTTTTTATTTCTGTTTTTAAGTGATTAAATTTACTTATTTCCTTATTCTTTTAAAATGCAAGGAATCAGCTAATTACAGGCTATTTCTAACTGTATTTTTATTGATTAAACTTATACTTTTAAACTATTATATTTGATTAAAATATGTTTTACAACATGTTTCGCCTTTTTTGTTCTTGTTTTTATCAATGTAAAGCTACTCCGCACGCCTCTGCTCGTACTCCGCACGCCTTTGCATGCACTCCGCACCACTTTTCTTTCCTCCGCCTCCGTTTTGCTTTCCTCCGCAGCCATTTTTCTTTCCTCCGTCTCCATTTATTTTCCCTCCGCAGCCCTTTTTCTTCCGTTCGTATCAATTTTATTTAACTATTTTACCAAAAAATCTCACTCCGCTTACATTTATCGGAAAAATAGACCCGTGCGGAGTGCGAGCAGAGGCGTGCGGAGGAAAGAAAAATGGAGGCGGAGGGAAGCAAAACGAATGCCTAGTGAAGAAAAATGGTTGCGGAGGAAAGAAAAAGGGCTGCGGAGGAAAGAAAAATGGTTGCGGAGTGAAGTGAAATGGAGGCGGAGGAAAGAAAAATGGCTGCAGAGTGAAATAAATTGGATGCCCACTACTTTTTCGGTATAAAACCAGATGCTATTCTTGCAAGCTCTAACGCTCGAAGATCCTACGGACGATTCGAGGTCTTTACGATAAACTATTTTTTTAATTCTGTAATAATTATATTTTTTAGAGATATTTGATTACTTTTACTTCTTGAGTAGCTACATCAAATAGACGAAGTGCTTAATTTTAATTTTATACACTTACCTATTGGCAGCATGACCCAGAAAGAATTACATAGAATTATAGAACAAGGCGAAGGTTATTTTACTGAATTTAAACGAAATGTCAATAGCGACATTA
>JAOZTL010000226.1 GCA_029942205.1 Bacteroidales bacterium
TTAACAACACTTCGTTAAATTATGAATTACAAATTAAAATACAGATTTTCAACGGCTTATCTTAAATAAATAATGCTTTTCAATTTTCTGCAAATCAAATATATACAGAAACTTAACGAACCATTGCTTTAAATAAGTGGACTAAATTAAAAGAATCACATGACACCAACAATCGTATTTATAGTAATCGCCTCGTATTTTGGGGTACTTATTTTTATTTCGTATCTTACTAGTCGCAAGTCTGATACCGAAACTTTTTTTACAGGAAATAAACAATCACCATGGTATTTAGTCGCTTTTGGAATGATTGGCGCATCGCTTTCGGGCGTTACTTTCATTTCCGTACCTGGCGAGGTGGGCACTAGTGCATTTTCTTATTTCCAGATGGTTATTGGCTATTTATTGGGCTATTTCGTTATTGCGACCGTACTACTTCCCTTGTATTATCGGCTCAATTTGGTTTCTATTTATAGCTATCTCGAATCCCGATTTGGCTTTTGGTCGTACAAAACAGGTGCATTTTACTTTTTATTATCACGAACCATTGGCGCATCGTTTCGTTTATTTTTGGTAGCAGGCGTGCTTCAGCTTGCTTTTTTCGATAACTTTGGCATTCCTTTTTGGCTGACTGTTTTATTTACCATTTCGTTAATTTGGCTATACACCTTTCGTGCAGGAATCAAAACCATTGTTTGGACGGATACGTTACAAACATTTTTCATGCTTAGCTCGGTCATTATCAGTGTTTGGATTATTGCCCAACATCTGGATATGAGTTTTTCCGAAATTATTGCAAGTATTCAAAACAGCCCAAATTCCACCATTTTTGATTGGGATTGGCGATCGGGAACAAACTTTTATAAGCAGTTTTTTGCTGGTGCATTTATCGCTATTGTTATGACAGGGCTCGATCAAGACATGATGCAAAAAAACCTAACTTGCCGTAATATTGGTGATGCAAAAAAAAATATGTTTTGGTTTAGTTTGGCTTTGTTACCTGTCAATTTATTATTTCTCTCGCTGGGCGCACTGCTTTATGTGTATGCACAAACTAATGGCATCGAAATTCCTAAGAATACAGACGATTTGTATTCCATGCTTGCGCTTCAACATTTTGGCATCGTGGCAGGCATCGTATTCCTGATTGGCATTGTGGCAGCAGCCTTTTCTAGTGCCGATTCGGCTCTCACTTCGCTTACCACTTCGTTTAGTATCGACTTTTTGAAATTAGACATTTCGAGCCAAAACGCTAATATTCACAAAACCAAGCGATGGGTACATTTGGCTTTTTCGTTTTTATTATTTCTTGTACTTATTTTGTTTAAATACCTTATCGATTCCAGTGTGGTGTCGGCAGTTTTCAAAGTAGCAGGCTACACTTATGGTCCATTATTAGGCTTATACGCTTTCGGCTTATTTACCAAAATAAAAGTAAAAGACCAGTTTGTGCCTATAATTGCATTCCTTTCGCCTATTATTACGTATTTTATTCAATACAATTCTGAAGCGTGGTTCAATGGTTACATTTTTGGATTTGAATTATTGATTGTTAATGGTTTGATTACATTTCTGGGATTATGGCTTTTTAAACAAAAAATAGAACGAACTCATTAAATTGATTACTAATAAAAAAGCGACTTAATTAGTCATAAATATTTCGGAATCTTGTAAAAACTCGTATTTTTGTAAAACATTATTTCGACTAACTTAAAGGTCGAAGATCTTAAAAGGGAAGACAAAATTAAGCTCGTATTTGTTTTTTAACAAACCATTGATTTTTTATAGGTTTATACAATTGCGTAAGCAACATCAAAAGGTCGAAGACCTAAATTTAAGCGTATTTTTATGTTACAAAGTTTATCCGTCAAAAATTATGCACTCATTAATTCTTCCGAAATAAATTTCCATCAAGGATTTTCGGTAATTACTGGTGAAACAGGTGCAGGAAAATCTATTTTGTTAGATGCCCTATCGCTTATTCTTGGGCAGCGTGCCGACCTAAATGCACTGAAAAATAAAGAAAAAAAATGCATTATCGAAGGCGTGTTTGATATAAAAAACTATGCACTCACCGATTTTTTTCAACAATACGATTTAGACTACGAGCACGAAACCATTCTGCGGCGAGAAATTACACCTAGCGGAAAATCTCGTGCATTCATCAACGATACCGCCGTTAATCTAAATATTCTAAAAGAACTTAGCGCACAACTTATCGACATTCATTCGCAACACAACAACATGAATCTGAATGATTTTCAGTATCAATTAACCGTTGTGGACAGCTTGGCGAAGCACGATGCAACGCTCGATCAATACAAAAAGGAATACCTAGCATATAAAAAAATACAAGAACAATTAAAATCGCTTCACTTACAAAACGACCAAGCTAAAGCAGATTTCGATTATTTTCTGTTTTTGTTTGATGAATTAGAAAGTGCAAAACTCCAAACCAACGAACAACAAGGACTGGAACAAGAGTTAGAGGCTTTAAATCATTCCGAGGAAATACAAACAGCTCTAAAAAAATCACACTTTTTATTTTCTGAAAACGAACAGTCTATTCTCAGCCAACTAAAAGAAAACTTAAATGCCTTGTTGCAAATAAATAATGTGTATCCAAAAGCAAAAGAACTGGCTAATCGGCTAGAAAGTAGCTATCTGGAAATACAAGACATTGCTGCCGAAATAGACGTATTGAACGAAACAACGGAATCTAATCCCGACAGGCTTTTTGAGATCAACGAAAGGCTTAACTTGATTTATCATTTACAACAAAAGCACAAAGTAACCAGCATAAGCGAATTACAGAAAATCCATCAAGAATTAGATCACAAAATAAGTAACATTCATTCGTTTGAGGAGAATCTAAATCAGCTAAAAAAAGAGTTAGAACATCAAAGCAAAAAGCTAAACGAACAAGCGAGCCTCCTTTTTGAAAATCGAAAAAAGGTAATTCCTGAAATTGAGAAATATATCGAAAGCCAATTGATTCAATTAGGCATGCCTTATGCTCGGTTTAAGGTTGCACTGGAGCACACCGAATCGTTTATGGATAGCGGAAAAGACAAAGTGCGCTTTTTGTTTTCTGCCAATAATAAAAACGACTTACACGAAATATCTCGCATTGCATCGGGTGGTGAAATATCAAGACTAATGCTCAGTATCAAGTCTTTATTGTCAAATTCAACCGCTTTGCCAACCATCATTTTTGATGAAATAGACACAGGCGTGTCTGGCGAAATTGCTGACAAAATGGGGAATATCATGAAATCGATGGCTAGCAACATGCAAGTCATTGATATTACTCACTTGCCACAAATTGCTGCCAAAGGCGATTACCATTATTTTGTGTTTAAAGAAAATACCGACAGCACAAGCGATTCTAAAATAAAACAATTGAATAAACAAGAACGAACAGAAGCAATCGCTCGTATGCTAAGTGGTGAAAATATAACAAAAGCTGCACTCAGTAATGCCAAAGAATTACTGAAAGGTCGAAAAACTTAAATTACAAAACTATGAAACAGACAATAACGAAAAGAAACTTACTTCTATTGGCAATGTTTTTAGGAGTAATTGTTTTACAAGCACAATCCATTGACATGAATTTGTTTTCTGCCATGAAAGCCCGTAACATAGGACCGGCAGGCATGAGTGGGCGAGTTACGAGCATTGATGTGGTAAATAAGCAAGCCTCTATTATTTATGTCGGTACGGCATCGGGAGGCTTATGGAAATCAATCAACGAAGGCATTACGTGGTCGCCGATATTTGACAGTGTTCCTGTGGCATCCATTGGTGCTGTTTGTATCGATCAGTCCAATCCTGACGTTGTATGGGCAGGAACAGGCGAAGGCAACCCACGCAATAGCCAAAACAGCGGATACGGCATATACAAAAGCTACGATGCTGGGCTTACTTGGCAACTGATGGGCTTAGAAAAAACACGTACCATTCATCGAATAGTCATCGATCCTCGCAATAGCGATGTGGTGTACGTAGGTGCTCATGGCTCGGCTTGGGGAGATACCAAAGAACGAGGCGTGTACAAAACCACCGATGGCGGAAAAACATGGAAACAAATTTTGTTTACCAACGAACGTAGCGGTGTAGCCGACATGGTAATGGATCCGGAGAACCCAAACAAACTATTGGTTGCGATGTGGGAATACCGCAGATGGCCGTGGTTTTTCAAAACGGGTGGCGAAGGTTCTGGATTATACATAACGTACAATGCTGGCGAAAAATGGAAAAAATTGACCAGCAAACACGGCTTGCCCAAAGGCGAAATTGGTAGGATAGGCTTATCCATAGCTCCTAGCAACTCCAAAGTAGTGTATGCGCTGGTGGAAGCAAAAAAAAATGCATTATACCGATCCAACGATGGCGGTAACTCATGGAAAAAAACAACGGATAAAAACATTGGTGGACGACCATTTTATTATGGCGATATTTATGTCGATTCTAAAAATGAAAACCGCTTATACAGCATCTTTTCGAGGGTAAACGTGAGTAATGATGGCGGAAAATCATTCAAAGAATTACTGCCTTATTATCGAGTACATCCCGATCATCATGCATGGTGGATTCATCCCGAAAACCCTAATTTTATTATCGATGGAAATGACGGAGGGCTTAATATATCCAAAGACAAGGGCGTTTCGTGGCGTTTTGTTGAAACATTACCTTTGGCACAATTTTATCACATTCGGGTAGACATGGACACACCCTACAACGTGTACGGTGGCATGCAAGACAACGGATCGTGGAAAGGACCTGCTTACGTTTGGCGACGAAATGGTATTCGTAATTCATACTGGCAGGAAGTAATGTTTGGTGATGGTTTCGATGTTATTCCTGATTTGGATAATTCTCGTTATGGCTATGCTCAGTCGCAAGGAGGGAACATTAGCCGATACGATGCCGAAACGGGACTGAAAATTTTTATCAAACCAATACATCCCGATGGTGTAACGCTTCGTTACAACTGGAATGCTGCCGTGGAAAGAAACCCTTTCGATAAAAATGGGCTGTACATGGGAAGTCAGTTTTTGCATCATACAAAAAACAGAGGCTCATCGTGGGATATTATTTCGCCCGATTTAACTACCAATGATCCCGAAAAACAGAAACAACACCTCAGCGGTGGATTGACGCTGGATGCTACCAAAGCTGAAAATTATACCAGCATTGTTGCTATTTCTCCTAGCTCGAAAGAGAAAGGGCTGATCTGGGTTGGTACGGATGATGGTAATGTACAATTAACTACCGATGGTGGACAATCGTGGAAGAATGTAACCAAAAACATCAAAGGAATGCCCAAAGGGGGCTGGGTTACACAAATACAGGCTTCGACCTACGAGGCTGGCGAGGCTTTCGTGGTGGTGAATAATTACAGACAAAACGATTGGAAGCCTTATGTGTTTAAAACTAGTAATTATGGTAAAAGCTGGACACAAATAGCCGATGAAAACAATGTGTGGGGACATGCTCACTCTATTGTGCAAGACCCGATCGAGCCGAAACTATTATTTTTGGGTACAGAGTATCACTTGTATGTAAGTATAGATGCTGGTGCGACTTGGACTAAATGGAAACATGGCTACCCAACCGTAGCTACTGCCGATTTGGTGATTCACCCACGAGAGCACGATTTGGTGATTGGTACGTTTGGGCGTGCGGCTTATGTTTTGGACGATATTCGCCCTTTGCGGGAGTTGGCTCAACAAGGCAACACTTTGCTCGATGAGAAAGTGCATATTTTTT
>JAOZTL010000227.1 GCA_029942205.1 Bacteroidales bacterium
AAGAGAGCTTAAAACAATAGAAAAATAGTAATAATCACGCAATTAGATTGAAATAGAACTGTAAATTTGAAAATTTCATATAGAAAGAAATAATATTAAAAAAATGACTCTACTTTTCTTAAATAAAATTAAGAATGAGTAAAGTCACTACTTTTTTACGCTATCAATTAATTGTATATTTGTTTTTCTACAAACCATTGATTTTTATAATTTGATAAGGTCTTCGACCTTAAATAAACAGAAATATGAACTATTCAGACTTTACATTAATCACCCAAGAAGCCTTAAAAGAGGCATCAAACATTGCCAAAGACTTTAATCACCAGTTTCTTGAGAATGGGCATGTTCTGCAAGGCATCTTATTGGTAGATAAAAATGTAGCACCGTTTATTCTAAAGCGGATGGACATTGATTTGGATCAATTCAAACAAATCGTAAGCGATCTGGTCGATAATTATCCCACTTTATCAGCAGAAAAAAGCATGCGAGTTTCAACACATGTAGACAAATCGCTACGAAGAGCACAAAATATATCCAAAGATTTGAGCGATCAGTATGTTTCTATCGAGCATATTTTTGTAGGCATACTCTTGACAGGCGATGTGGTGTCTGAATTAATGAAAACCAAAGGCATCAGCAAAGAGAAACTAGAAACAGCGATTCAAGAATTACGCAAAGGCGTGAAAGTAGACAGGACAAACAAAGAAAAATACGAATACCTGAAACTATACGCAAGCAACCTAACCGAGCAAGCCAGCACGGGGAAGCTCGACCCCATCATTGGGCGTAATGAAGAGATTCGACGAGTTTTACAAATCATATCGAGACGACGAAAAAACAATCCTGTAATCATAGGCGACCCTGGTGTAGGCAAAACTGCCATCGTAGAAGGCTTGGCACAACGAATCGTGCATGGCGACGTACCCGAAAACATGAAAGAGAATATCATTTTTTCGTTAGACATGGGCGCATTGGTGGCTGGTGCAAGCAAGCAGGGCGAGTTTGAGGAACGTCTAAAGCATGTAGTGCGTGAGGTGGAAGAATCGAATAGTGAAATTATTCTGTTTATTGATGAAATTCATTTACTGGTAGGAGCTGGCAAAGGAGCTGGTGCGATGGATGCCGCAAATATTCTGAAACCTGCACTAGCACGGGGCGATTTGAGAACCATCGGTGCTACCACTTTGATGGAATACCAAAAGTACTTTGAGAAAGATAAAGCACTCGAAAGGCGGTTTCTGAAAGTACTGATAGAAGAACCTAGCACCGAGGATGCCATCTCGATACTGAGAGGTATAAAAGAAAAGTATGAAAACTTTCATAAAGTAATGATTAAAGACGAAGCCGTGGTGGCTGCCGTAGAGCTTTCGCAACGATACGTAAGCGACCGCTCGTTGCCAGACAAAGCAGTGGACGTAATAGACGAAGCAGCATCCAAGTTGCGACTGGAGATGAACTCATTGCCCGACGAAATAGATGTCGTGGAAAGAGAAATAAGGCAGCTGAAACTGGAGAAAGTTAGTCTCAAGAAAGAGGATAATCAAAAAGGAATCGATTTGCTGAACGAGAAAATTGCAAATTTGAGCGACGAACGTTCCAAATTACGAGCAATCTGGGAATCGGAGAAAGCCACGATCAATGATATTACAGAAACTCGTTCCGAATTGGACCAATTACAACGCAATGTGCGTAAACACGAAGAGGAGGCGAACTATGAAAAAGTTGCCGAACTGGAAATGGCAACGATCCCGGCATTGAAGGAAAAGCTGGTGAAGTTGCAAGAAGACTTGGCGAATAACCAAACCGAAGTGGTACTAACCAAAGATGCGGTAGATAGAGACTTGGTGGCAGAAGTAATTGCTGCATGGACAGGTATTCCGCTTCAGAAAATGGCTGCTAGCGAACGAGACAAGCTTATCGACTTAGAGAATGAATTAAGAAAACGAGTAATAGGACAGGATGAGGCTATTGTTGCGGTTGCGGATGCCATCAGGCGAAGCAGAACAGGCTTGCAAGACGAAAATAAGCCGATTGGCTCTTTTATATTCTTAGGCACTACGGGCGTTGGGAAAACGGAACTGGCAAAAGCATTGGCGCAATTATTGTTTGATGACGAGCAATCGATGACACGAATCGACATGTCGGAATACCAAGAAAAACACTCCGTGTCGAGATTAATCGGTTCGCCTCCTGGCTATGTCGGATACGACGAAGGAGGACAACTCACCGAGGCGGTTCGCTTGCATCCATATTCGGTGGTGTTGTTTGATGAAATAGAGAAAGCGCACAAAGACGTGTTCTATACCTTGTTGCAAGTGTTGGACGACGGGCGGCTTACCGATAGCAAAGGACGAACGGTGAATTTCAAAAACACGATCATCATCATGACTTCCAATGCTGGATCGGATAAAATTTTAGAAATATTTAAACAAATAACAAAAGATAATATTGCTAATATTATAAAAAAAGCAAAACAAGAAGTGTCGCAAGTACTCAAAGAAAAAATGGCACCTGAGTTTTTGAATCGAATAGACGAAATCATTATGTTCCGTCCGCTCAATTATCAATCCATCAGAGCTATTGCCGAATTGCAACTGAATAGCTTACGGAAAAAATTGAAAAAAAGGAATATCGAAATCTATTGTTCCAAAATGGCAAAAGCATGGATTGCACGCATGGGATACAATCCGCAATTTGGTGCACGACCAGTCAAACGAACCATTCAACGATACATTAATACCGAATTGGCAAAGAAAATATTGAAAGGAGAAATCGTAAATGATAAAATTATTTTGGTCGATTATGATAAAACAAAACTGAAATTCAATAACTTTGCCCCTTCGGAATTGGAGCAGTTTAAAATAGACGAAGCTAAATTATCAGAAAAAAAACACCAAGAAATAAAAGTTATTCAAACAGAAGAAACAACAATAACAAAACTATCATTCTGGCAACGACTGAAAAACTGGTTTACGCCAAAAAAGAAAGAATAAAGGTCAAAGACCTATTTGATGTTACTTACGCATTTTGTACAGAACGGGTGCAATCAATTGCTTATTGAAAAGTAAAGATATATGATTAATTTCATACAACTCTTTAATTGATAATTTTGCTTTCGCTTATGAACAAATACGAAACCTCTATCAAAAAGGTCGAAAACCTACACAACACATAACGTCATGAAAAAATATGTCATTATTATTTTTGTTGCATTCCTAACTATGGCTTGCAATGAAGCTACGGAACAGGATCTTATCGAGTTGGAAGACGACTTGGCAAGATTAAGCGAGGTAGACGAGCTACTGGACGAAATAGGTTTAGATCATTTGGAAATAAAAATGGAAAAGATGGTTGCTGCCGAATCAAATATGGATACCGAAATGATCGAAGATATTCGTGTCATCGAAAGTAAAGGAGCAAAAAGCGTATTGGTGGATATGGAGATCGTTGCAAGCTATTTTAAATTATCGAGTGGGACGAAACATTTAATGGTAGCAGGTTTAAAACACGACATACCCGAATGGAAGCCAAACATAAACTACACGGTATCGCATCAGAAAGGGCACTTAACCGTCAAACAAAGCAAATCGGACACCATTGATTTGTCGAAACACGGAGAATCTATTTGGAATGTACGATTGAGCGAGTCAATACCGATGGAACTGAATATTTTCTTCGGAGCAGGAAAAGCAGAGATGGATTTTCGTAACATAAACCTCAAACGCTTGAATATGAAAATGGGCGTTGGTGTGTCGGAACTCAATTTTGGTGGCATGTGGAAACAAAATGCAGATATTTATCTCAAAGGAGGTATCGGGCAAATTTGCATTACACTTCCAAAGAAGATAGGCGTGCGTGTTACCATCAAACAAGCCATGGGCAGCGTGGATGCCGAGGGATTGATTCAACAAAATGAAAACGTGTACGTTAATCAGGCATACCAAAAATCAGACGTTACTCTCGAATTTACTGTCGAAACAGGATTGGGAGTGGTTTATTTACGAACAGAAAAATAAGGTATTCTACCTTAAAACAATGATGACAGACCAAGAAAAGACATTAATTTATGTTTGTGTAAAAAGAATAAAAACAGATTTTATTATCCTAATATTACAGAAAAATCCCAAATAATGAAAAGAAATCTTACAATAATTAAAAAATTAAAACTATCAAATATTGGATTAATCTCCATAATATCACTTATAATTTTACTTAGTTTTATAACTATAAATTTATTTAATAGTATAACCCAAAAAGCCGTTGAAAGTAGTCTTAAAACCAATGAATTTATTGAATTTTCACAATTTATTGATAATTATTTGTCTAATAAAACTACTTATAATATTCTAAATAACAATACATTATATAGTTCAAACACGAATGAATTTATTAATAATATAAAAAAAGATATTGATATAATAGAAAAAATAAGAAATGAAAACATCAAGTTAGAAAAAGAATTAACAGACCTTACATTATTTTCAATAACCCAATCAAATAAATATATTGAAGAGACTAGTAACAATCTAGCACATAGAACTAAACGTAGCAATGTAAGCAAATTAGAGAGATTAGTTATTCAAAGTGCTAATGGAAATTCAAATGCAAATTATAAAATAAAAATATTATTCCTAAAATTAAAAGAAAATATTAAGATAAAAACAGAACTTTTTGAATTTTTAGATATTATAATACTTAATGCTACAAATGACGAAGAACGATTAAAGGGAACACCATTTGCAAAATTACCTACACATGCAAAAAAAGCTAATTTAAGAATAAAAGAAATTGTAATACAATATGCCTCAAACATAGAAAAAGAACAAGGTTTAAGAAATAAAGCACAAAAACAAACGGATAACTACATTGAAAATATAATGAACTCAAATGTGGATTTGACAAAAACAAATAAAAGAAAAGGAATAAGAACATTAAGTATTTTCACAATAATTATTCTATTCATTTCAATTAGCATCGTCGTTTTTAATTATTTACTGTCAAAAATTTTGAATAATTTTATCCGTAAAACAGCCGATAATATAAAAGACATAGCACAAGGAAATCTAACTATAAAAATAGATAAAAATTTAATAGACAGAGAAGATGAAATCGGCAATATATCAAAATCATTACAAAAAATGATTTTTCAAATAAACACCATAATAACTCAAATAGCAACAACCAATCAACAAATATCAGATGCAAGTAATCAACTAAGTTTTACCTCGCAAGAGATTTCGAGTAGAGCCAACGAGCAAGCCGCTACAACAGAGGAAATTGCAACTTCAATGGAGCAAATGATGGCAATGATAAATTCAAATACGCAAAATGCCGAAAAAACAGGGAAAACATCTGCCAAATCGGCAAATGAAATGAAAAAGAGTAATGACATTTTTGTAAAAACGATAAAATCGGTTTCCGAGATAAGCAAAAAAATATCAATAATTTCAGAAATAGCCGATAAAACAGATATTTTGTCGATAAATGCAGCAATTGAAGCGGCACGGGCAGGCGTAGCTGGTAAAGGATTTTCGATTGTGGCAACCGAAATTAGAAAACTTGCCGATAAAACAAAAATCGCATCCGATGAAATTATAAAATTATCGGAAAATGGACAAAATATTTCAAAAATTGCAGGCGAAAAATTAAAACGTGTAATTCCTAAAATAATAAAAAGTGCCAAACTTGTTAATAACATAGTTTCAGCAGGAAAAGAACAACAAAGCGGAGTTGAAAATATCAATATTTCAGTTC
>JAOZTL010000228.1 GCA_029942205.1 Bacteroidales bacterium
AAAGGTATCCATATTTAGCTACATTTTTTTCATCATCTTCGTATGCCCAACAATTTTTACTTGCTTTGTATGCAAGGTTTTCAGCCATCCAAACTTGCTCGCCTATTTCAACTGTTTTGTACTCTTTTCCGTCTCGGCTGTCGGTAAATGTTCCTGTTGTTTGGGCGTTAGTATTTAAACTAAAACCTATTACAATCATCAATGTAAAAACTAAAATTCTCATTTTTATTATAATTTAATTAATTTAAAATATTCCTAATTATTTTTTATACAGCGTACTGCTAAACCGTGGTCTTTTCTAAGACCTGTTCGATTACAATCCTCTTCTTGAAATAACATTCGTCGAGTATAAGCAACCTTCTCACTTATTTCTGTTGCTGTCCACCAATAACCTATTATTCCCAGAAAATCAAAACCGTTTCCATTAAGACGTTGTCCTCCAGGTAAGGCTGAAAATTCAGTTCTGTATTTCTTTCCTTTAATTGGGGTTTTCCAATGTTTTAATCCTCCTTCTTTTAACTTTCCGCCTGCTTTGCTTCTTCCGTCAAGTGCTTTTTCTAACGCAGTCCAGTCGTCATCTGTGGCAACACGCCAGCCTGTAGGACATATTTTCCTACTGTCTACTACTACATAAAATGTGTAAAGTCGCCCATAGGTTTGCAAATATTTTGAGTCATCTTCGTAAATCCATTGATATTTTGGTGCTTCTTCTTCTTCAATAGTGAAATCGAAAGTATTGGACGTTAAAATTTTATCACCGTTATTATAATGACTGACTTTTAGGTTTTCTTTAAGCCAAGTCTGACCTTTAATTATAACTGTGTGATATTGATTGCTATCAACATCAAATACAATATCTTGTGCAAAGATTATTGCAGACCATAACACAATTAGTGCTAAACTTAGTATTTTCTTCATTTTTTTTGAAGTTTAATTGATTAAATAAGATAGTGGTTACCCACGTAAAGCTGGACAGTGAGGGTTTCGTTTAAACGTAGCCCTCACTAAGCTACGATTGTCCTCCAACTTTACGTAGGTAGCCAAGATAGTTAAATTATTATTTTAGCTTATTTTTTTCAGTCCTTTAATACAACGAACTGATTCTCCTGTTGATTTTACTTCGGACTTATCCATTATACTATTTTCAGTTGCGTTTAGATACCAGCAATTACCATATTCAGGTCAACCCAACTGTTGTTGTGAAGTCCACCAAAATCCAATGTTGCCTTTTTCTTCAAACTGTCCGTTGCTACGATAGCCTCCTCCCAGTGCTGTAAAACCACTACTGTTTGTTGCACCAGCATTTGGACTATTACAGTGCGTAGTTCCTGTTTCTTTTAATTTCCCTCCGCCTCACTGTAACCACCTAAATAGTCCGTTAATTCTTGAAATTCGGCATCCGTTGGCAAGTGCCATCCGTCAGGGCAAACCCCTTGAACTTCAACAGTTGTGTAAACTACTCCGTTTGTTGCAGCCGCCCAAGTATATAATACTCCATAATCGTTGTTTTCATCATTATCATAAAAGCAATAGGCTTTATCTGTATTGTTATTTCCTAAATTTCCCCATGCTGTCTCATCTTCAATTTTAGTTATTGGTGTATTATCGGCATATTTTGTTGCTTTTAAGTTCTCTGCCATCCAAATTTGATTTCCTATTTGCACTACTTTATAAACATTTCATTCTCTAATTCATTTGCTTTTACGATTACTACATTCTTTTATTGTAATACTATCTACCAATAGTTGGTTAAGTTTTTTTCTGTAATCACCTAGTAGCCAAATTGATAAATAATAAATATTTATTTGGATATTAGCACTCGCAAGCTACTGTTTATCAGTAAAATAATTATCAATTATTTATTGTCAATTATAAATTAAAACACAGATTTTCAAGGACTTATCTTAAACCAACAATGCTTTTCAATTTTCTGTAAATCAAACATATACAGAAACTTAACGCCCGATTGATCTAATAATTAATCATTTACTTGATTTTTAAGGTGGCTCACCATATTCTATATTTGCGTAAGCCACATCAAACAAGTTGAAGCCCTAGCCGAGTAAATGTCTTTTGGCTGCTCGTGAAATCATCCGAATTTTGTCGGGCAAAGAGAAACGTCCTAAGTTTGTTTTTATAACACCTTTTGTCAAGAATGTTTTTCGTGAATAATCGATATTAACATCTACCAGCACGCTTTTATTTTCCTTTGCCAAGGAGAGTGCTTGCGAAATAGAATAATCAATTTCATTATCCGATTCAATCCGAATATACTCTGCTCCCACAGCCAATGCGACTCCTTCGATATTGATGTCTCCGATGATGGTAGCGGTTTTACGATTGAGTGGGATTTTCTGAAATTGTGAAATTTGTCCCAATTCGCCATCATGAAACACGAATAGAATAATACCTAATTCGTAGGTGCGAGCGGTAATAAATTCGAGACCTGTCATCATGAATGCTCCATCGCCCACAATACCGATGACGGTTTTGTCTGGATTTGCGAGTTTGGTAGAAATACTAGCTGGCGTGCAATAGCCCATGCTGTTAAAATCTGATGGCGAAATAAAATGCCGTGCATGAAAAATAGGCATCAATTCGGCTGTAAGGAAGGTATGTTTGCCATCATCAACGACTACCATCGTATCGTCGGGCATTTGTTTGCGTAGCGCATCGAAAAAGAAACCAGGCGACACTTGATCGTTTTGTTTTTTCTTCAACCAGCTATCCATGTATTTCTTCTTTTCGGTCGAAATCAATTCGTTTAGTTTCTCAAATCGTACTTTATTATTGGGGTCACGTTTTTTCAATTCCGCCAACAATTCGGCTAATATTTGTTTGCCATCACCTTCAATCTTTATTTTTGTAGGATAATTTTTATCAAAAACTTCGGGATTTATATCCACATGAATCAGATTTTCAGGTACATCCACTCCATAGCTGCCAGTAGCTAATTCAGAAAAACGAACACCAACGGCAAGCATCGCATCGCAATTAGCAAACGCTTTCTGCCCCGTAGGCGTAGCCGATGCGCCAAAGCCTACGCCCGTGTGCATCGGGTGGTTGGCAGGCATGGCACTCAAGCCTTGTATGGTGGTGGCCACAGGAGCAGCCAGCAATTCGGCTATTTGTTTGGTTTCCTCGCCTGCGTCCACAGCTCCCCAACCGACATAAATCCCTGGATTTTTGGCTTCCAGCAATAAGTCAATTGCTTCGCGTAGCTGCTTAGGATCGGGCATGTACGATTTTTCTTTGTGTACATAAGGCATTGGTTTATCGCATTCGCCTTTGAAAAGTTGCAGTTCTACGGGCACTTCGATAAATACAGGTCCAGGTTCGCCAGATATTGCGATTTCATAGGCATCGTATATAGTTTGTACGACATCTTTATGATTATCCAACAAGTAATATTTTTTGATAATTCCGTCTAGAATTTTTCCTTGATCGAGTTGGTGTAATTGATAGGATTTCCCTGAATCACGGCGTGTTCCGCCCGAGATAATAAGCATAGGCACACCATCCAAATATGCTTCGCCAATGCCACTCATGGCATGCGTCATTCCTGCGGCTGGCACGATCACTAAAGTCCCAATACTGCCCGATGTACGTGATGTTGCATCTGCCATAAAAGCAGCTCCTAGCTCGTGCGTAACCAGTATTGGCTCTATTTGTTTGGAGGAGTTTAGTTCGTCATAAATTTCGGTAGTATGCACTCCTGGAATACCAAATGTCCGTTTTACTCCAATTTGCTCTAAGGCATAAACTAAAAGAGAAGCTGCTGTTTTTTTCATAATTTCTTTGTTTTAAGCATTTTTATAGTGGCAGTAAAAATAAGTTATTAATCGTAATTATTCTATATGAAACATCAAAAAAGTTCGAAAACCTTATTTTGCAATCGGGTTTTCGTAATCTGTTGGTTTAAATTCAAAATTTCGATATTTTTCATAAATAGAATCGAGCAAAGCAATAAGTTCATACGGCTCGTCGGTCGTTACGAGTTGCATGCGTAATGGTTTAAAATTAGGTAATCCCTTGAAATAAGTGGTAAAATGCCGTCTCATTTCGTATACTCCTCTTTTTTCACCTTTCCATTCGATAGATTTTAAGAGTTGC
The DNA here is from genome assembly GCA_029942205.1 of Bacteroidales bacterium. GTDB lineage: Bacteria > Bacteroidota > Bacteroidia > Bacteroidales > JAOZTL01 > JAOZTL01. The sequence goes on from JAOZTL010000228.1 coordinate 4,114, forward strand.
AATTTGGCTGTTTCTACTTTCTCTTTCAGAGCCATGGGTGGCAACAGTTCTCCAGTATTCAGGAAGTGCTTTACTTCTCTAAAAATCCATGGGCGACCATAAGTTGCTCTACCAATCATGATGGCATCTACCCCGTATCGGTCAAACATTTCTTTGGCTTTCTGTGGGCTATCAATATCTCCGTTGCCAATAATAGGTGTGTATATGCGAGGGTTATTTTTTATTTCGCCTATCAATGTCCAGTCGGCAGTGCCTTTGTACATTTGCGCCCGTGTACGCCCGTGTATGGTCAATGCTTTGATGCCTGTGTCTTGTAAACGTTCGGCTATTTCGACAATATTTTTTGAGTTTTCGTCCCAGCCCAATCGGGTTTTCACAGTAACTGGCAGATTGGTTGCTTTCACAACTTCGGCAGTCATTTTTATCAATTTATCAGGATCACGCATCATTCCCGAGCCTGCTCCACGTGTGGCTATTTTCTTGACAGGGCAACCAAAATTCAAATCAATCAAATCGGGTTTATACTGAGTTATAAATTTAGCCGATTCCACCATCGCATCGATATTATGCCCGTATAGCTGTATGCCTACTGGGCGTTCGGCATCGAAAAGAGTCATTTTTCGGATGGTTTTATCGATATTCCGAATCAATGCTTCTGATGCAACAAATTCGGTGTACATCAGATCTACACCAAATTTTTTGCACAAATAACGAAACGATGGGTCGGTAACGTCCTCCATCGGAGCTAATAATACGGGATAATCCTCATCGATAACTAAATTTCCTATTGTAAGCAAGCTTGATGTATATTGGTTATGTTTCAGAATTTGTCTGTTTTTACAAATTTAATGTTTTTTGATCGAATAAAAAAAATAAAGCTTTTCAATAAAAATGCTACCTTTGCAAATAACGCTTTTTAAATTCTTTATATTCGCAAAATAAATAAGAAAAAAATAAATAATAAAGTGAAATTTAGTATTTATAAAGGATAGCAAATTTTAATTGTTGATTTTTCAAATATAAAAGACATAGCCAATTTTATTCTTGCAATAAAGCAACAACTAAATAAAAAGGAAAAACACTTATTGATGTATACCGATATTACAGGAAGCTTTGCCTATGGCGAAGTACTCACAAAACTGAAAGCGACAGCAAAATTAGGAAAACCAATAATAAAAAAATCGACAATAATAGAAATTAATGGAACAAAAAAACATTACTAAATAAGCACTTTGTGCTATTTAATGTTGCTTACGCACTTGTACAAAACTATCACAATCAATGACTTATCAAAAAAGTAAATATACAATTAATTTTTCATAAGAGCTTACTACAACACTTCATTAAAATTTATAATTGACAATGAATAATTGATAATTATTTTACTGATAAACAGTAGCTTGCGAATGCTAATATCCAAATAAATATTTAGTACTTATCAATATGGCTATTAGTTGATTACAGAAAAGCTTAACAAACTATTGTACTCTAAAATTCAGCTTCGGGGCTTCCTGTGCGTGCATTTTCAATCAAAGAAGAAGCTTTTGAATGGCTCATCAAATAGGTAGAATAAAGGTTCAACTAGTAAATGCAACGTTTCAAACGGCTAATTGAATGGACTT
>JAOZTL010000229.1:0-4622 GCA_029942205.1 Bacteroidales bacterium
AACGAGGATATTTTTCATTTTTTGGTTTATACTCCCGATGAATTTATAAAGATACATCCTACATTTTACACATTACCTTCTGGACTAATAAAATTGGCAGAACTCACCCAAAAAGTTTATACCGAATCTGATCCTAATGAAACAAAAGTATTTCAAGTAGAATTACAACAACGCCGAAAAGACGGTCGGGTAATTGATGTAGAAATATCTGCCAATGCTATTTTTGATAATACTAGACAAATAACTGGTTATCAAGGGCGTTCGATAGACATCACCGAAAAGAAAAAAGCAGAACAGGAATTATTGAGAGCTAAAGAAAAAGCAGAAGAAAGTGATCGACTAAAGACAGAATTTATTCATAACATGTCGCACGAAATACGCACACCCATGAATGGTATTCTTGGATTTACGAATTTATTAAATATCCCCAATTTAACTGATTCTAAGCGCAAAAATTATACAAATATTATCCAAAATAGTGGAAATCAGTTAATGCGAATTATTGATGATATTCTCGAAATATCAAAATTAGGAACTAAACAGGTCAAAACAATAGAAACAGAAATATGTCTCAATGACCTACTGTTACAGCAATTCTCAATTTTTGATATAAAAGCAAAAGAGAGCAAAATTCCTTTATATCTAAAAAAAGGACTCTCGGATAAAGCAAGCATCATACTTACAGACGCAACAAAACTGAATAAAATTATTAGTAATTTATTGGAAAATGCCTTGAAATTTACGAATAAAGGTTTTATTGAATTTGGTTACAATTTAGACAAAACAAAAGACAATACGACACAACTAGTACTTTACATAAAAGATACAGGAATAGGAATTGCTCCAGAAAAACAAGAACTAATTTTTGAGCGTTTCACTCAAGCCGAAAAAGAATTATCCAAAAAAGTAGGCGGACTTGGGCTTGGATTGTCTATTGCTAAAGAAAACACAGAACTTTTACAAGGAACAATTACTCTCGAATCAATAATAAATAAAGGTTCTGTTTTTTTTGTCAGCATTCCTTATAAACCTGTACATATATTAAAAAAAACGAACAAAAAATATACAGTACTGATTGCTGAAGATGAAGAAATAAACTATTTATACTTAGAAACTTTATTAGAAAATTTTGAAGATTCGATACAAATAATCCATGCCAAAAATGGTTTGGAAGCACTACAAACGTGTAAGTCAAACACTCAAATTTCTATGATATTAATGGATTTAAAAATGCCAGTAATGAATGGCTTTGATGCTAGTAAAGAAATTCGGCAATTTCGACCACATTTGCCTATAATAGCCCAAACGGCTTATTCTACCAATAGTGACAAAGAAAAAGCATTTTCAGCAGGCTGCAACGATTTTATCTCAAAACCAATAGATTATGATTTATTGAATGTATTATTAAAAAAATATTTACTATAAATTGGAAGGATTTGCTTTTTTATGGCGAATCCTTCTAAGTTTTTTTATTATTTAATCCAAATCTTCGTATTCATCAGTGAACTTAATTCCATAGTTTTCGAGTTCTTTAAGCACTAGGCTGTAAATTCCTTTTTTGATAGGAATATGTACACCTTTTTCACGAATTTGCCCTGTCAGAATCAGCTTAGTAGCAATCGCAACAGGCACTCCCACGGTAATCGACATGGCGGTGTGTATTTGATCTTGCCCTTTTACTACCATCGAGGAAGTAATCTTTTTCTGCTTTCCATCTTTTTCATACACAAACTGATGCTGCATCACGATCATGTCCTTGTCTGTGGGTTCGAGTTTCCATTTTTCTTCGAGTAATTTCTGTAATATTTTTGCAGGCGTGGCATTTGCTAAACCGACTTTTCTATCTTCAAAAATACCAAGCCATTTCAGTTTTTGCATGTTTTCAGAACCAACGCCAAAACCCAAATAATCACTTAGTTTTTCTTCTACCGTACGATCGTGTCCATAAGGCAAAAAGCTGTTAATAAAATTGCGGTAAGTTATGTTTTCAGAATCTTGAATCACGTAAGTATCATCGGTAAGCCCAAGGCGTATGAAAGAATTCCATGCACAAGCAAATCCTGGTCGGCGCATTGTTCCTCTAAACATGGTTTGCACGTCTTTTAATCCATAAACATCCAAATATTTAAGCGAATCTCTATTTGGAATTACTTCAAAATCGCCATAATCAAGCACTTGAATTATTTCTGTTCGTTTGAACAATTGATGATACGGAATGTACTTATACTGTCCTCTATCCAAAAACATGGCCACGCCTTGCCCTGCTACCACTACATTTCGTGGATTCCATGTAAATTTATATTTCCACGGATTATTGTCATATTCAGGAGCAACCAGCCCACCTGTATTGGATTCAAAAGCGGTCAATTTTCCACCTTTTTCTTTTATTTCGTCAATCACCTTCATAGCCGACATGTGGTCTATTCCTGGATCAACGCCAATTTCGTTAAGCATCAGAATATTACGATTTTTCGCTTCCTGATCCATATTTCTGATGGCATCACTTACATACGAAGCCGTTACCATGTTTTTGTTGTGCTTCAAGCACGCTTCGGCTACCGAATAATGAAAACGAGCAGGCAACATCGAAATCACGATGTCGGCATTTTCTACTTCAACATTCAATAGGTCTGTATCAAACACGTTAAATTCAATTGCTTCACCACGAGGATGTTGATTAATTTTTGATTCGGCTAATTGTTTATTCAAATCACCCAAACGCACCGTCCAATTGTGTTTTTCGGAATGATCGAGTAAATATTTAACCAAAGTCGAGCACGAAAGTCCTGCTCCAATTATAAGAATTTTTTGCATAATTATATTTATTTGAGTCTTTTAAAACGTTTTTAAGCTATTTAATATTAAGGTATTCACCCTACATTTTAAAACATCAAATGTATAATTTATTCGGAAGTATAAAAATGCTTTTAAGCATCTCGAAAGGTTTATTTCTATCACTTATTTTTCTAATCAACTAGCATTCAGTACATTAATTATAAGCACTAAAATTACAATTAATATTAAAAAACAAAAAAAGCATCATTCCAAATCCTTCAGAATGATGCTTATTAAGGTCTTATACCTACTTACACAGTTGTCTTTATTCTTCTTTTTTCTCTTCTTTTTCTTCCATTTTTTCGACTACTTTTATTTTATTATCCTTTGTGATTCCTGATAGAATTTCGATATTAATCCCATCAGAAAGTCCTGTTTCGATCCAACGTTTTTCGTATTCTTGCTCTTTTATTTCGACTTCGACAAATGCCGAATCGTTCTGAAACATTATAAGACTCTCATCCAGAGCCAATACGCTATCACGTTTATCGAGTACAATGTCGGCATTGGCACTGTAGCCAGCACGTACAAACTGAGAATCTTTAAGGTTTACTTTTGCTTTTATCTCAAACTGAATAGCACCGTTTGCCTCCACACCTTTTGGCGAAATATATTCTAATTCGGCATCAAACACCTCATTATCAATAGCTCCAATGGATAGTTTCAATTTCATTCCCAATTCGATTTTCCCTACTTCGGTTTCGTCCACTGTCCCAAGAAAAATCATTTCGCCCATGTCGGCAATCGTAGCCACGGTAGTTCCTGCATTGAATGTGTTACTCTCAATTACCGAGTTTCCTTCTTTGATCGGAATGTCCAGAATCATGCCATCGATGGTCGATCTAACAATTGTATTCGATTGATTTCCACCACGTTTAGTTGCTCCTTCTTTGATTAAATCTAAATTATTTTCTGCAGAATTAAGTTCCAACTTAGCATCATTATAGCTAATTGCTGCTTTCTGAAATTCGGCTTCGGGTATTACTTTTTGATCAAATAAGCTTTTTTGTCTATCATAAACAATTTTTGTATCAGCAAGGTTTAATTTAGCCCTTTCGACACGAGTTTCGGCATTATTCAAATTAATCATATTTGGAATAATCTGTACACGAGCAATTTTGTCTCCTTTTCGGATCATTTGTCCAGCTTCGACGTATATTTCTTGTATAATTCCCGATACTTGCGGCTTTATTTCGATCTCTTTGCGTGGCACAACCGATCCTGTGGCTACCGTTTTCTTCACAATATTGGTAATGGTAGGCGATTCTGTTTCAAAAACAACGGGCTTATCTTTTGATTTTTGATATAAAAATATAATTGTCCAAATAAAAATAGCAAGAATAGCCACTGCAAGTATAATCTTAATAATCTTTTTCATGTGTTTAAATATTGTAAGTTATTGAAATTTAATCATTCCCTTGTGTAAATCTAGTTCAATTAATATATATAATAAGTCGATTTTATTATTTAATTTTGTATTATTTTTAATAAATAGCTAATAATAATCAATAAATTAATCATAAATTCATATAATTTTTTATACAATCTAATAATTTATTAAAATATAACAATATAAATAAGTAAGGTTAAAGACCTTTATTCGCTACGCAAAGCATCAATAGGTTTAAGGCTTACAGCCCGCTGCGCTGGAATTAAACCAGCCAATACTCCTGACAACACAAGGACAAGTAAAGCTATCATAGCTACATTAAAATCCACTTCTGGGTTTTTAAACATTCCTGCATCCACACCTGCACTCACCATGGCGTAATTAATTAATTCTAACC
>JAOZTL010000229.1:4632-4945 GCA_029942205.1 Bacteroidales bacterium
ACAATAACACACCTGAAGTAAGACCTGCATATCCAGATACGGATGTAAGAAAAACGGATTCGGTAATAATTTGACTAATTACATTGCGTGGAGTCGCTCCTATTGCTCGCTGTATCCCGATTTCTTTGGTTCGCTCTCGCACAATAATCAGCATAATATTACTCACCCCAACGATACCCGCAAAGAGTGTCCCAATGCCTACAATCCACGTCAGCGACGAAATTCCCAAAAATAACCCGTTGATTTTCTGAAACTCTTCGTTTAAATTAAATCCACCGAAAGCTCTTTCGTCTGTAGGCGCAATACTGTGGCA
>JAOZTL010000229.1:4955-5705 GCA_029942205.1 Bacteroidales bacterium
TGGCGTTCTGCCAATATTTTCTTACATCTTTCCTGTACAATTGAAGCTGGTGTGTCGTCTTGTGCTACTACCGAAAAATAATGCACTACATTTCCATAATTATAAGCACGCTGTAAAGAAGAAAAAGGAAGAAAAATAGTTTCAGATTTTTCGCCACCAAAGCTAATATTCTCATTTTTAGGTTTAAATACGCCTACTACTTGAAAATACACCCCTTTTATTCGGATGTACTGCCCAATAGCATTTTCATCATTCTCGAAAAGTAAATCTTTCACTCGATAGCCAATAACAGCTACTTTGCGGTTTTGTTCAATGTCTTTATGATTAATAAATCGTCCATTTTGCATAATCATTGGATCAACATGCTTGTACTCTGGATAATCGCCTTGTATGGTAAATGAGCCAGTCTTTATGCCACGTGTAACATTATTTGCTCCATCACCACCGCCACCTTGTAAACGAGGAGCAAGGTATTTTATTTCAGGTATTTGCTGTTTCAACATCTCCATGTCGTCATTCGTAAAATTCCAACGTCGTCCACGCGGAAAGCCTTTGTATGGCTCGGTAGTGCTACGTGTCCACATGAAAGCACTGTTGGATGCAAAGTCTTCAAAACCGTCAAAAACAGCATTTTCGAGTCCTTTACCTGCTCCCAACATGACAATCAACATAAAAATACCCCAAAATACCCCAAAAGCTGTCAAAAACGTTCTTAATTTGTTACTTCGTAATGCATGTAATATTTCTTGC
>JAOZTL010000230.1 GCA_029942205.1 Bacteroidales bacterium
ATTTAGGCGTAACTTACTGATTTACATTGACAATTTATCAAAAATTGTCCTTGAATAAATATGCAAAACAGACAAAGTTTGCATTTATAAAAAAAAAATCACATTATTAAATTTGGTACAAAAGTAATTATTATTACCTTTAAATCTAAAATTTTTTCAATCTAATATTCAACTTGTATCGGTGAAAAATTGATTATATATTTACAGTTCTGAATTGTCGGAATTTACAAAATTGCGTGAGCAACATCAAAAAGATCGAAGATCTTATCTCAAAAATAGATAACATAATGAATAAAAACAATTTACTAGAAATAGCCATCAAAGCAAGTATCGACGCAGGTGCAGCAATAATGGAAATTTATGATACCGATTTTGCAGTACAAACAAAAATAGACAATAGTCCAATTACAATTGCAGATAAAAAAGCACATCAATTAATTTACGATCAACTTTTACCAACCAATATCCCTGTATTGAGTGAAGAGGGAGATTCTATTTCATACGAAACTCGAAAAAATTGGGAATATTTATGGGTTGTTGATCCACTGGACGGAACGAAGGAATTTGTAAAAAGAAATGGTGAATTTACTGTAAATATAGCACTTATTCATAACTCGACTCCCATAATGGGAATTATTTATATTCCTGTGGAGCAAAGTTTATATTTTGCATCCGATCACATTGGTAGTTTCAAACTCTCGAATATAAATAACAAAGCAATGACTTTAAAGAGTATTCTAAAAATAGCAACAAAGCTTCCTTCAATTCCAGAAACTAATTTCTATAAAATAGTAACTAGTCGCTCTTTTTTAAATACCGAAACAAAAGATTATATTGAATCTATCAATAACAGTAATATTCGACAAATAGCCGTAGGTAGTTCGATTAAATTTTGCTGGCTTGCCGAAGGAAAAGCTCAACTCTACCCTCGTTTTGGTCCTACTATGGAATGGGATACCGCTGCTGGTCATGCTATTCTAAAGTATGCGGGCGGTAAGCTTCTTCGCATGCATTCCGACGATGAACTACGATACAATAGAGAAAACCTGCTAAATCCGAACTTTATAGCTTCAAAATAAAAAAAGCCGAATAACTCGGCTTTTCTCTTCATTTCATATAAATTACATTTTCCTATTCCTTTATTTTTTTCAACTTATCAATAATCAAAATTACAAGAATTGTCAATACGATAGCAATTGAATTATATGTAATAAAATCAATCTTTAATTCACTAACAACAACAGAATTATAAGATTGTGCCAATATTTCGACTATTGTTTTTTTATCTTCAAGTAACCTCTCCATTTCTGCTATTTTTGCAGATAATGCAATAACATCTGCATGCAAGAATTTCAATTCTTTTTCTTGATACAAAATTTGTCCATTTTGTCTAGGAATTATAATATTTCTATCTTGTAATGCAAAATCATAATAACGCTTTTGTAAGCTATCTAATTCTACTAATTCAATTTTTGATTTTTCAATATTCGTAATAGTCTCTGCTCTCGACAAATTTTGTATCTTTTTTAGGTATTCATTCGTATTTGCAAAATTAGCAATTGCATTATTAATCTCAATATCCATTTCTGGATTTTCACGCATCAATCTTAAATACAACTGGTTACTTCTTGTTATTACTGTATCATTTACTAATTCATCAAACATATTGTCATAATCAATAAAATCAGGTGTTCCATCTCCATTTTTATCTAAAACCCAAAATGTTTCAATATTTAGAATTTGAGATAATTTTTCTTCGCTCAAATTCAAATATTTACTTAATTGTTTTCTATCTTTTGATTTTTCTGTCAGCAAATTCAATGAAGATAAATGATTAAATACTGTAGACGTTGAATAATTACATTTCAGCCTAATTGAACTTTCATAAACTGGTACTTTTACTGCTTTTTCTAGAATCAAGCCAGCAGTTATCAACCCTACAACAACTCCAAATATTATTATTTTTCTTACAAAGAAAATAAAAATCACATTAAAAATATTGATAAACCCTTTACCCATATTTTCAAACATTTTCCTTATTCGGCTAAAGATCTCTGTCAAATCAATCTCATCATTATTTGTTTTTTCACTCATAATTAAATTATTATGTTTATTTTTTTATTGTAAGTAATTGTCAAAATTACTACTGTTATTTTATATATTATTTACTCTTTAAATAAATTTCATTATTTTAATAAATCTAAATCACGTAATTTAAGGTTACAAAAAAACAGATTTTAAACAACTAAAAAAAATTATTTACAGTATTTTTTTTCTAAATCTTGGGCTTGATAATATTTATAATGAATTGCCATTTTTAGATCAGCACACATATTATTTCTATTGCCATTATCCAATTTCGCTTTTGCTCGCTTATAATAAATTTCACCACGAAAAGGGTTCAAATCCAGCGCCATAGAATAATCATCAATTGCCGATTGAAAAGCAAAAACTTTTTGATACATATCTGCCCGAAACTCATAATATTCAAACCTGCTCTTCAATTGAATAATTTTATTCATTTTTTTTATGGCATCTAAATAATTTTCTTGTTCGTATAAACTTCTTGCATAAAGAAAATTAGCGTCTAAACTATTAATGTCTATTTGCAGAAAAAAGTCTAAATTAACTATTGCTTTTTCATATTCTTTATTTCCAAAATAAGCTTTTCCTCTTAAAAAAAATATATTCAACTTATTCGAATCTAAATCCATTACTTTATCTAAATCAAAAATAGCTTTTTTATATTTTTTTGTTTCTAACAATAATTGAGCTCTTGTTTCATACAAAAAAGGATTTTTTCTATTCAAATCAATCGCTTTATCCATATCCCGAATTGCATTGTCGAATTGATTCATATCATAAAAAATATTTGCCCTTAATAAGTATGGCTCCCATTTTTGTTTATACGTAAAAAGAATATCATTCACAGCTTCCAATGCAAGATTCAAATTATTAGTTTTATAATAATAATCCACTCGTTGCATTTGTTTTTCAAAGACAGAATACCATTCTTTTTGCCATAATTCTCTCCATTCAGCCGTCTCCTTCAATAACGCAAATGCTTGGTCTGACATAATGTACCGATATACCTTTTTATGAGACAATAATAAGCTTTTCTCTAAATACCAAATGGCTTGCTTTGTGTCTTGTTGTAATGCGAATAATCGAGCTAATTCATAGAATATCAATTCTTTATCTTCAATTTTATCATAAATTTTACTTGCTTCTGCTAATTGATTATTTTCAATATACAAATCTGCCAAAAATTTATAAACTTCTACATGTTGATTTTTATCAACATTCGCTACTCCTTCTTCCAACAAAGCTATCGCATGCGTATAATTCCCATCACGAATATCTATTTTTGCTTTCAAAAAAAAGTTTTGCCCGTTCATGTTACTATAAACCAGTAATATGATAAATAAAAAAATATTTTTTCTCATTTTATTCATCTTTATTAAATCAAATATTAAAATCCATTGGTAGTATTTTTTTCAGAAAAAACATGAATAAAACCTGTCAAATTACGAGCTTCAAGTCCCGATAATCGATATTCATACACATCACATGAGTAATAATAAATACCATCCACAACTTTTTGTCCCGTAATTAGACTTGTCCCATCCCAATTAATATCGGGATCTTCTGTTTCGTATACCAAATTCCCCCAACGAGTATAAATTTTCATTTCAATTTTTTCGACAAACTGGTAGGGATAAGGCTTAAAAATATCATTTACTCCATTCTGATCTGGCGTAAAAACATTCGGCAATTCATAATAAGTACAATTATCAACACACACTTTCCTCGTTTTCGGACTTTCATTAAGAAAAGAATCCGTAGCTGTAACCACATAGCAACCTGCTAATGAACTATTTGGATAGTGATCATAAGAAAAAATTGTATTGTCGTCTATTGTATATAACAAATCCAGTTCACCTTCTGAAGTATTGGAATAATAAATTTGATAACGAACGACTTCTTCGGCACAAGTATCTGGTGTAGACCAAAATAGTTCATTTCGCATACTGTCACACACACTTTGAACGATCAAATAGGGTAAGCAAGGAGCAATCGTATCAATAGGTGTAATGTAAGCTTCTTGTGAATAATTAATGATAGGTTTTGGTATTTCTGCTAGTCCATATTCTCCATACGATTTTACTTGATAACAATATTCATTACCATTCACCAAGTCTGCATCTACATAAGTTTTAGAAGTAGAACTTCCTACTAACTCAAATTCGTGGGTTTGCTCATTTTTACGATAAATTTCATACAAATAATTTACCCAAGGAACATTTTCCTCTATATTAATAGTTACTTGATTATCAGCACCAGCAGGAGTAATAAATAAGCTAGCAGCACGCTCAGGAACACCTACTAAATTCCATTCATCGGCCACTGCATCATAATTATATAAGCCCATTTTATACACTCGTGGCATTTCGAGTGTATTCAAAAATGTATCTATATACGACGTATTGTCTAATCCATAAGTATAAAATGGCTCAGTGAAAGCTTCTCCATACAAGTCATTTGATGGAAAAATAGTATATCGATATGGACCAGGTATTATCGTTTCGTCAAAATCAATCGGCTTCATCCATTCCAAATGAATAGCTCCATTAGCTTTATCAGTATACGAAATACTAGTTTTTATCATAACTGGCAATCCTTTAAGCAAAGAAGTACATACTTCTTCGGAGGCGTAACTTTCAGCTCCATCAGGATAGTATGCTGTAATTAAATAGCAGTAATCAAACCCTTGTGTAAGTCCTTCGTCTGCATTATTATCAATAAATGTGGTATCTTCAACACCTACTCGCTTCAAAATCAATTCGTATCCAAGCGAAGAAGGTACTCCTGTTTGGCATTCAGCTGGATGAAAATTAGTTACTCGATTTCGTCTATAAACCTTGTAACCAGCAACTTGCGTACAAATATTTTTATCCCATTTTAACAATACTGCCGAATTGGACGGCTCAGCTGTTGGATTTTTAGGCGCAGGACCATTTACATGCATATAAACATTTTCATAATCGACCATCGAGAGTTCTGCATTTTCGTCTTCCACCTTAAATATCACTAAATACGGCTGCATACTCACATTTGGGCAAGACGTTATCCATTCAAATTCGGCTTCAACAGAAGCAATTCCCGTCGTTTCTTGTGCAAAAGTTGCAATATTCGTCATTTCAGAGCTTTCAAACACACTTCCTTTCGCAGTAAGTGTAATCTGATCGCCGTCATCGTCTGTGGCTCGTACATTATAGTGGATCGTTTCACCTGCTTCGGCACACAAATCCTGAATTTCAAAAATATTGGGAGGAAGATTATCTGCCTCATACACATCGACTTGCATATCTCGAATAATACTTCCAATTTTCACTCCTCTCCGCCATTCTTCTATTTCGATTGCAATATTATAAATCCCAATTTCCACAGGGGCATCCCAAACAAGATCGCCAGTTATCGAATCCATCGAAAAACTATTACTTGCATCAGGAAAAGTATAATTATCAATAGGTTCGCCATTATTTCCTAAACACACAGCTAATTTATACGATAAACTGTCTCCATCAGCATCATAAGCAAGCGGATTGTGTCTGAATATCACACCTTTAGCAGCTTTATCAATTGGCGCATTCAGTAAAAGCGGTGTATTATTATCTCCTAACTCTGGACTAATTTT
>JAOZTL010000231.1:0-275 GCA_029942205.1 Bacteroidales bacterium
TATCAAATAGCATGGGATAGTCGTACAGGAGTACAATAACAATTAATTTTGTTTGAATTAAAAAAAAGCCAGTTTTCATTAATGAAGACTGGCTTTTTTTTGTTTACTGTTGATATTCTAACTTTAGAATTTTTGATTATATTCTTGATTGTTAGTTTGTTATAGAATCTTGGTCGTAAGCAGAAATTGTTATTGAATATTTGTCAAGTGTAAAGTTTCAATAAAATATTCCGAATATTTGGCAGTACAGCATTAATTTTTATCTATTAATTGAT
>JAOZTL010000231.1:285-5676 GCA_029942205.1 Bacteroidales bacterium
ACTATTTTAAATTTTCAAATTCATCATCATTAAAATTATCTAAGAATTATTTGTTATCTATTAATTGATTATTTGATTGCTTTTAGCTACCTTTGTAATAAACTTATTTTTTTGATTGCAAGTAACAATAATACAGCTATCAGCAATTTGTTATTATCTTCAATAGCTGTATTAAAACAAAAAAATGGAAAAACGAGTACCTTATGCTATTAGTAACTTTGAGAAAATAGCAACCAATAATTTTTATTTTGTTGATAAAACAAAATATTTAGAGAAGATAGACTATATTGATTATCCTGTATTTTTACGTCCACGCCGTTTTGGAAAAACACTATTTACCGAAATGTTACGTTGTTACTACGACAAAAAATATGCCCCTAAATTTAATAAAATCTTCGGGAAATATTATATTGGTAAAAACCCAACAAAACTACACAATACTTATTTCTTTATTAACTTTAACTTCTCTGGTTTACGTGCTTATGCACGAAAAGATAAAGATATTGTAGAAGAAAAATTCAATGCAAATAATAATTCGGTAATTTATAATTTCTTGCAACATTATAAAGAAGAACTTAAATTAGACGATGATATTATAAAATTTTATAATGAGAGATATAAAAATAATTCATCAGGAGCATTGTCAAATATCATAAATTTAGTGGCTACACAAGGAGGTAAAATATTCATTGTTATAGACGAATACGATTCCTTAACCAATGCCATGGCAATATATTACCAACATGCTTCGGAAGAGGAAAATGAATATCTTAATATTTTAAGAAGCGGAGGATTTTTTAGAGGATTTTTTGAAATAATAAAATTTGGTACTGCCACATCAGTAGATAAAGTATATATTACAGGAATACTACCAATTACTATTGCCGACATGAACAGTGGTTACAACATTTCGGAATGGATAACTTTTGACGAAGATTATACAAATATGCTGGGCTTCACCAAAGAGGAACTCGTTATTTTGGTAGATAGAATATACAATGATTACACAATTACCATTGAAAAAGAAACGGTATTTGCTTATCTAAAAGAATATTACGATGGTTATAAATTTTCGCCTAAAGGCGAAGATATTTATAACCCTATGATGACACTTTATTTTTTACAACACATTATTAAACGTAATAAGATACCAGATTTACTACTTGATGACAATCTAAGAATAGATTACCGCCAAATTGCCTTTATTTTTGGAAATAACACCGAAGGCAGAAACGAAATTATAACCGAAATAACCGAACACAAAAAAATTAGCTTTTTTACAAGTTTGAATGTTAGTTTTAAAATGAATAATTATAAAAACGGCGATTATATTATCGAAGGACTTTATTATTCAGGTATTTTATCTTATGGAAATAATTTAGGTGAATTAAGAATACCAAACCATATTACTTATCTTATGGCACTTGATTATTTCAAAGAAATAAATAATTTCACTACCACAGGCTTTCAATTATCAAAAATAGTAAAAGCGTATAAATTAACAGGCAATGCGCTTGATTTAATCGAAAATTTCTTTGAAAAAATAATCAAGAAATTCCCTGGTGATTTTTTCAAAAATGCCAACGAAAGTTTTTATCATGGCTTATTATACCATATTCTCTGGGACACCTTTACAAAAGACAGTTACGAGGTTCTGCCTGAATACAACTTCCCTACTGGGCAGGCAGATATTATGCTAAAATCATTGCATAACGCCGAAGTTCAACACGAGTTACACGATATTTTTGAAATAAAACAAGTAGCCAAAGGAAAATCAGACGCTGTTTTAGAACAAAAATTTAAAGAAGTGAAAAAACAAGCAAAAAAACATTTAGTAGGCGACTACAAAAAATGGCGCACTATTGCCGTTTGCTTCAGAGGCAATAAAGATTATAAAATTGAAATAAGTATGTAACATATTAAGAAAATTACAGTACCACAACTCTCCAGAGTTGTGAAGCTATACCTTGTGGACTCAAAATCAAATAGTTGCACTGTGAAATTTCACAACTCTGGAGAGTTGTGGTACTGTAGGATATCAGAACTACTAACCTCTTGCAAAATATCCAATAACCAACACGGAATAACCAAATTAGAAATATAACAATTTACAATATTCATATTATCAGTATTTTACTTGAATATTGAATATTCCGTGTTGGATATTGGATATTTTTATTTCAATTCTTTAACTAAAGCACCCCACTTCTTATTAATTTTAAAATTGTGTTTGAGGTAATAATTTCCGAAAAGGAAATGCGCTTTAATTATTTTTACGCCCTGCGATTTCATTCGTATAAAGAAATCTTCAATCATAGAAGAACCAATTCCTCTGCCGTGCAATGGCGTGGTAACGGCTGTTCCGTCGAGCAGAACAATGTCATTTTCAAGCATTTTGTAACATAATCCCGCAATTACATTTCCCTCAGAATCCGTTACAGCATAATGCCTGTCCATTTTTGAAATCTCTTTCGGATAATTTTCTTTGTAAAAAAGCTTGTAAATTGAACCCGTTTCACTTGGTGTTAAAGGCTCTCGCATAGTGTATTTAACTCCTTTTTTATCTTTTAATGCCGAGCTGATTACCACGTGTTTTTCCTTTTCTTCACCTATTTTAAGAATGTTAATTGTTTGTTTGTCAGGCATTTGAGGGAAAACCATCTTGCTAAAAATCAATTTGTCGGTTTCCTCAATTAATGTTTCTTGCAAATCAGAAAGTTCAATTAATTGAATTGGCATTGCGTTTGTATTCTCTGACATTACTTTCAATAAAATATCAAAAATATTTATAATTTCTGCGGAAGCATTTTTAAAATAAGTCTCTCTATAAAAACGGTATCTTATAATTTCAGGGTATTGCGCCAAACGATATAATTCAAATAATTCCGAAATAGTCTGCTCCTGCGCAACGACTCCAGCCAGCGGATTTTTCCGAACCCAATCGGCATATCTATCAACTGCATTAAACAGAGCCAGAGGTAGATAATAAGTTTTTGAAAGACGTTTTAAATATTCTATAAGTGCTAGGTCTAGCTCTTCATAGCGCAAACAAGTTTCCCTATTTTCTAATAGTTCTTTACGGAAATTTTCGAGTAATTTTGCACTTTCTTCTTTCCCAAAAGCCTCAACCATAGCGTGAAAAACCAAACTAATGTTTAAATGTTTTTTCAAACTAGGATAATGCGCTACCGTTTTGTTGTAAAAATTACGAAACATGGCAATAATTAGCGGAAAAATTGTGTCTGTTTTTTCCCAACCCGATAGTGAAATTACTCGTGCATTATCCGAAAAATCAGTTTCGGGAACAACTACATTATTTGGCGAAACAAAGCCTGGCAAAATTTGTCGTCCGCTGTTATTCCACGCTTTATATAAGGCGCTCATTGATTTTATGAATAATTTTCGCAGTACATTTGGTGTTTCAATTATTCCAACTTTTGCTTGAATTTCGGCCAAAGCACGCACTTTTTCCCAAGCCGCAAGCTCGCTTACATAACGTACCGAAGAAATTCCCAAACGTGGATTGTAACAACCAAATTGGGCTAAAGCCGAAGTTCCAAATGGGTGACTTGCAATTGCCAAATAACGGTGAATTGTATTTTGTCCTTTCTCCTGCGTAATTCCCTTATTTAGAGAAACTAACAAGTCAAAATGCTTTCCTTGCAGGGTATTAATACTCATTCGGTAATACAAACTTTGGCTGTAACTTCTTACTCTCGAAATCCAAATTCCTTTGCTTCCTACTTCCGAAAGTTTGAAATTTCGCTCGTCAAAAGCCAAAAATATTGATTGTCTTATGAAATTGTTGTCTGTCAGCTTATTTTTTATTTCAAGTTTTATTTCATCACCAATTCCTTCATCAAAAATAATTTTGTCGTTCCAGCTTTCTTCGCTTAAACTTTCTGAATTTTCATCAATGTGCTTTTTGAAACCCAAATACAGTTTATAAAAATATTCTTCGGCTTTTTTTGCCAAAATAGGTTCGTTTTCAAGTAGCATCCAGCTTGCAAATTCAGAACGTATTGAACCAAAGTATTTAGGGTAATTTATTCCAAAATTATAGAGTAATCTTAAAATTGTACCAAATTGATTTCTAGCATTTTCTGAAGCTGGCCATTTCAATTCATTTCTGTAAGCATACAATCTTTTGCGCAAAGCATCAAGGTGGCGCTTGCCAATATTAGTTTTGGCAATTATCATAATCGACTCCTCGTTCAAAAAAGTTTTACCTGATTTTATAAAAGCAGGAAAAACTGATGATAAGTCAGAATCAGGGTCTTTTGACAATAAAATTCGATAAGCTGTAATTCGTAAACTTTCTTTAGAGTGGCAAGCCAAAGATACAATTCTACGCCTAATTACTTCGGCATTATTTCTGTCATAATCAAGGAAAATGGATTCAATTTCTGCTAAATTAGCTAAGGCTGTCTTTTCTTTTGAATGCAAAGCCATTGAAAGCAAGCCATTTAAAAATATTAAGTCCGTATCGTTTATGCTTTTAAGAATTGGAATTTCTTCGGGTGAATAAATTCGATTGTCCAGAGGAATACAAATTTCTGGGGAGAAATTTTTCAGTGGCAAATCAAAACTCTCTTTACAAGGCGAAAAAGCAATCAATTCAGGATTGGCAACCCAAAGTTTAGGCTGTCTGACCAATCTGCCTAAATCAATTTTTGCACCTTTTATAGAATAAACCAAGTCGCCAATTTGGTATTTTGAAGAGTTTGGATATTTCTCAATTTTTAAAGTTTGTTTTGTCCTTTTGTTAAATAATCCACTGTCTTTCAATATGATGTCTGTTTCCAGAATTCCTAAATCTCTATGAAACCAGCGTGGAATTGTAATTTCAAAATCTTCTTTTTCAAAAGAAATATTATTACTTTTATATAATTTTTGTATTAACTCAGAATAATTTTCACTAATAGTTTTTCGCTTAAAAGAACCTTTTGCAGTCAGTTCGCCTTTCTCTTCAGAGAAATTTCGGTCTAAAACCGTAAAATTAATTAAACGCTCGTAAGGCGCAAGCTCTTTGTTTGCAGTAGTTACAATCTGATGAAAATATTCATTTCGATTTTCTTCCGAGCCTTGCGATTTTAAAACAGGCTCGTCCATGTCGGGAACAATTAGCAAAACGTTGTAAGGTTTGGCATCGCCAACCACAAAAGTGCTTTTAATTCCGGGAACGCCTGCAAAACGCTTTTCAATCATTCCTGGCGCAACGGTTTGTCCTTTATTATTCTTGTAAATATCTTTTACTCTGTCAATTATCTCATGGTGTCCGTCTTCTCTAATTTTGAAAACATCGCCTGTTTTTAGCCAATAATCATCTTTGTGTGGATATTCAATGATGTCATTTGGTCCCGCATCTTCTAAATATTTAGCCAAATAATG
>JAOZTL010000232.1 GCA_029942205.1 Bacteroidales bacterium
TTGCTACATCCAGAAACGGTTACAGGAAAAACCAACAAAAAAAGACTTAGTCAGGCAATTCTCTATCTTATTGAATTATCGCTTAAAATTAGACAAAATAAGAATGCAAATAATATGAGTTATTATGATTTTTATCTGATTGATAATTAAGTAAATACAAAACTTGCCTAAGAACATCAATAGGTCGGAGACCTTAAAATTTAGTTATGGAAAAAATTATTATTCTTGATTTTGGTTCTCAGTATACTCAGTTGATTGCTAGACGAATACGAGAATTAAATGTGTATTGTGAAATTCATCCTTACAATAAAATTCCAGAATTGGATGAATCCCTAAAAGGAGTTATTTTGTCTGGAAGTCCTTTTTCTGTAAGAGATGCAGAAGCACCAATACCTGATTTAAGTCAAATAAAAGGAAAAGAACCTTTGTTAGGCGTTTGTTATGGCGCACAGCATCTTGCGCATAATTATGGAGGTAAAGTACTGCCTTCCAAGCATAGAGAATACGGAAGGGCTAATTTAGAGTATATTAATCATGAAAATGTATTATTTTCAGATATTTCTGACAATACACAAGTTTGGATGTCGCATGGTGATACAATTGCCGAAATTCCTGAAAATTATGAAGTTATAGCAAGTACGCACGACGTAAAGATTGGAGCTTATCAGATAAAAGGAGAAGAAACTTTTGGTATTCAGTTTCATCCAGAAGTTTATCATACCGAAGAAGGAAAACGAATGCTTCAAAATTTTGTTATAGAAGTTTGTGGATGTGCTCAAAATTGGAGTCCAGATTCTTTTGTAGAAACTTCTGTTGCCGAATTGAAAACAAAAATAGGCGATGAGCATGTTATTTTGGGATTATCGGGAGGTGTAGACTCGACTGTTGCAGCAGTATTGCTGCATAGGGCTGTAAGTAAGCAACTTACGTGTATTTTTGTAGATAATGGTTTGTTGCGAAAAAATGAATTTGAGAATGTTCTCGAAACATACAAAAGCCTCGGACTTAATATAATAGGTGTAAATGCAAGCGATCGTTTTTTGACTGAATTGAAAGGTGTTGCAGATCCTGAGCAAAAAAGAAAAATAATTGGACGTGTGTTTATTGAGATTTTTGACATTGAATCGCAAAAAATAGAAAATGCTAAATGGCTAGGACAAGGAACTATTTATCCAGATGTTATTGAATCTATATCCGTAAAAGGACCTTCGGCAACCATTAAATCCCATCATAATGTGGGTGGTTTGCCTGATTATATGAACTTAAAAATAGTAGAGCCTTTGCGACTTTTATTTAAAGATGAAGTACGCAGAGTTGGAAAAGCTTTAAACTTAGAAGCTAAATTCATCGAAAGGCATCCATTTCCTGGACCTGGCTTGGCTATTCGAATATTAGGTGATATTACGATCGAAAAAGTTCGTATTTTGCAAGAAGTAGATGATATATTTATTAAAGCTCTTCATGACAATAATTTATATCATGACGTTTGGCAGGCTGGAGCTATTTTGTTACCCATACAATCGGTGGGAGTGATGGGAGATGAGCGTACTTACGAGCAAGTGGTGGCATTGCGTGCCGTATCGTCTACTGACGGAATGACAGCCGATTGGTCGCATCTGCCTTATAAGTTTTTAGCTAAAGTTTCTAACAAAATTATCAACCAAGTGCGGGGAGTAAATCGTGTTGTTTACGACATCAGCTCCAAGCCGCCTGCAACCATTGAGTGGGAGTAGAATTTAATACGAACAAAAAAAACTGGAATCACGCTTTTTATTGTTAAAAAAAAGGATTCCAGTTTTAAATCTTCAACTTTTTTGATGTTACTCTCGTGTTTGTGTAATATTAACTAAATCAGTGATTTGTAATTTTGTATTATACAGAATCGTTGATATTTACAGCCTTTCTTGAGTAATACCAATTTAATATCAAATACGATCTAGTTTGACAGTAAAATGGCGCATGATAGGTGCTTCTTCCATAATTTTGAGACCCGATTTTATTTCCAAACGGCGATCGTATACATTTTTGATAGCAGCAGCTACATAATCCATGTGATTGTTGGTGTAAGTGCGTCGTGGAATTGCAAGGCGCAATAATTCCAGCTCAGGATAACGATTTTCACGTGTTTCTGGGTCTCTGTCTGCCAAAATTGCCCCAATTTCAACAGCTCTTATGCCTCCTTCAATAAATAGCTCAACACCAAGTGTTTGTGCTAAAAACTCTTCTTTAGGTAAATGAGACAAAAAACGCTTTGCATCAACAAAAATAGCATGCCCGCCAAATGGCTCTTGTACAGGAACTCCGTATTCTTTCAGTTTTGTTCCCAAATAAGCAACTTGTTGTATTCTATTGTCAAGTACATCAAACTCTGTTCCTTCATCTAGCCCTTGCGCAAGTGCATTCATATCACGCCCCGACATGCCACCATAGCTGATAAATCCCTCAAACATAATGTTATACACCGTTGCTTCTTTAAAAACTTTTTCTTCACGCAATGCAATAAAGCCACCCATGTTTACAATCGCATCTTTTTTGCTACTCATCGTCATGCCATCAGCATAGCTAAACATTTCTTTTACAATCTCTTTTATGCTTTTATCGGCATAACCAGCTTCACGTTGTTTGATGAAATAAGCATTTTCGGCAAATCTGGCAGAATCAAAAATCACACGAATTTTATATTCTTGTGCTAATTGATAGACCTCTTTCATGTTTTGCATTGAAACGGGTTGTCCGCCCGATGAATTACAAGTAACGGTAACTATAATGAATGGAATTTTATCGGCAGAATTGTCCTGAAGAACAGTTTCCAGTCTGTTTAAATTGATATTTCCTTTAAAATCATGCTGTATCGTTGTGTTAAAAGCTTCGTCAATTGTACAATCGATAGCTTTTGCTTTACGAAATTCAATATGTCCTTTTGTCGTGTCAAAATGTGAATTACCAGGAACGATGTCGCCAGCTTTTACTAATGTAGAAAAAAGTACATTTTCTGCTGCACGCCCTTGATGCGTAGGGAGAAAATATTCAAAGCCTAAAATGTCTTTCACTGCATTTTTGAGCTTGTAATAAGACGAAGCACCTGCATAACTTTCGTCGCCAAGCATCATCGCAGACCATTGCTTGTCGCTCATTGCGCCTGTACCTGAGTCTGTTAGAAGGTCTACGTACACTTGGTTGCTACGGAGATTGAATAAATTGTAATCTGCATTTTTGATCCATTCCAAACGTTCGGCTTTTGTGCTACGTTTGATGGATTCTACCATTTTGATTTTATATGATTCGGCGTAAGGTAAATTCATTTAGTTTATTTTTTTTTATGAAAAATATAATTAGAGTTAAGTATTTTGTGCTATTCGATGTTACTCAAGTATTTATGAAGAGTTATTATTATAAATGGCATCAAATAGGTCGAAGACCTTAAAACTGGTCTCTAGCTTTTATATTTTTGAATAAAAATTTTTTGTTAATATTTTGAATTAATATTTTCACCGAGTTTGGTTTAGTAAGTTACTTAATTTAAGCATTCTTAAAATTAATTAGGAATGATTAATTTTTTTATGAAGTCGTATCAGCAGGCAAAGTAAAAAAAAAAAGTGAGAATATTAAATTTAGGAAAATATTTTCGTGATTTTTAATTTTATTTAGCAATTTTGTAAACGAAAATATTCAAACAATGCTGATTTGCTTTAATTCGAGAAAAGAAATAGAATAGATTTTAATTGATTGATATTTAGATAATTAAAGAAGTGTAAATTTTAATAAAATCAGAATTGCTATTTTTTTTATGAAAAATAATAGCTAAAAAAAACTTAAAACGTATGAAAAATAATTTAATTTTATTTATTGTCCTATTTTGGGCAACGAGTAGCTTTGCGCAAGAAGCTGATACGACATGGAAAATGGATGGGATTTTGGGACTAAACGGTTCGCAAGTATCGCTCACCAATTGGGCGGCTGGTGGAGAAAAGTCATTGTCTACCACTGCTTTACTCGAATATAATGCTAATTATGCAAAAGTGAAATCTCGATGGAATAATAATTTATCGATGGCTTATGGTTCTCAAGTTCAAGGAGAAAAAGAAGCTCGAAAATCGGATGATAAATTTGAATTAACATCCAAATTTGGATACAATACAAAAGTGGATGAATGGTTTTATGCTGCTCTATTTTCAATGAAAACGCAGATTACAGAAGGATTCAAGTATGACGAAAATGATGTGCCTACTAAAATATCGGACATGTTTGCACCAGCCTATTTTGTTTATTCGTTGGGTATGGATTATAGCCCAAATAAAATACTTTCTGTCTATATTTCTCCATTAACAGGAAAAACAACGGTGGTTACATCTCCTTTATTAATAGAAAAAGGTGTGTATGGACTAGAAGCAGGCGACAAATCATTGAGTGAATTAGGAGGCTTTATGAAAATTGAAGTGAAAGCCAATTTGATGAAAAATATTACGATACAATCAAAAATTGAATTATTTTCGAGTTATACCGAGCAGCCTGAAAATATTGATGTAAACTGGGATTTGCTTATATCAATGAAAGTAAATAAATATATTACAACAAATATTACAACAAATTTGATTTATGATGATGATATTGACATCACAGACAAAGATGGAAATGTAGGACCACGGATTCAGTTTAAAGAAGTATTGAGTGTTGGTTTTGCTTACAAATTTTAATATAAAAAAGGGAATAAACTCCCTTTTTTTGTTATTCATTATTCTGATATTTATATATATTTAGTAAAAAGTAAAATGTTAGATTTTATATGAGTATTTAATTGTTTATATTGTATAATAAATTATTGTTTTTATTAATTATTCAATGGCTATTTTAATTAAATAAAAAGGTATCTTGCGGAATCAAAAATAAAGATCTAAAATGGTAAAAAAAGCAAAAACAACGCTTGCAATTCCATTTGTAGTAAAAAAAGCAAGATTTACTCTTTTTAGATTATTAGGACTAACCAGTAGATGCTGAAAAAGGAGAAGACCTATAAATATGGATGCTCCGATCCAGTATAAAATATTAGTATGGACAAGAAAACCTGCATAAACAATAAGAAAAGCAGTGAGTAAATGAAAAAAACGTGAAAGCAATAATGCATTATTTTTTCCAATAATGACAGGAATTGATTTTAGTTTATTTTCTTTATCAAAACTTTCATCTTGAAGCGAGTAAATAATATCGAAGCCTGAAGTCCATAATAGTACAGCAAAAGAATAAACAATAGGTAGAAGTGCAAACTCACCAGTAACAGATAAATAAGCACCGATAGGCGCAAGAGCAAGCCCTAAGCCCAAAACTAAATGGCAAAGTGCCGTAAATCGTTTGGTATAGCTATAGCCTAAGACAACCAATAAGGCTACAGGAGATAATAATAAAGTAAGCCAATTGATGAAATAAGTAATAAATATAAATAAAACAGAATTAAGAATAACAAAAAGGAGTGCCGATTTTGATGATATTTTGCCAGCAGGAATTTCTCTTTGTTGCGTTCGTGGATTTTTTTTATCGATATTTCGATCTAAATATCGATTAAAACCCATTGCTGAATTGCGAGCAAAAATCATTGCCAGTATTATGAAAATAAGAATTTTCCATTCAAATACATAGTCGGTATAAGTAATTGCTGAAAAAAAACCAATAAAAGA
>JAOZTL010000233.1:0-4972 GCA_029942205.1 Bacteroidales bacterium
TATTATATTTTGAGAACTTAATGCCTTTAGTATTATATTTTGAGATGAAAATTTGTTTGAAGCCCAATTTTTCTGCCTCGCCTATGCGCTGCTCGATACGTGTAACTGGGCGTATTTCGCCAGACAAGCCCACTTCGCCTGCAAAGCAAATGCTTTTATCGATAGGAATATCCTGATCGGAAGAAAAAACAGAACAAACTACCGCCAAATCAATAGCAGGGTCGTTTACTTTAATGCCACCAGCAATATTAAGAAAAACGTCTTTGGCAGCCAAACGAAAACCTGCTCGTTTTTCAAGCACAGCCAGCAACATGCTTAGGCGGCGCAGATCGAAGCCCGTAGACGAGCGTTGTGGTGTACCATAAGCAGCGGTGCTCACCAATGCTTGTACTTCAATCAAGAATGGACGAATTCCCTCCATATTAGCCGAAATACTGACACCGCTCAAGGATTCTTCGTGGTCGGATAAAAGCAACTCCGATGGATTTTGGACTTCTCGCAAGCCTGTTTCATTCATTTGAAAAATACCCAACTCTGAGGTAGATCCAAAACGGTTTTTTACCGCACGTAGAATGCGATACACGTGATTTCTGTCACCTTCAAACTGAAGTACCGTGTCCACCATGTGCTCCAGCACTTTAGGACCTGCTAGATTTCCTTCTTTGTTAATATGCCCAACAAGCAGTACTGGTTTGCCAGATGATTTGGCAATAACCATTAGTTGGTTGGTACATTCTCGCACTTGCGATATACTCCCTGGTGTTGATTCTATTTTATTGGTATAAATGGTTTGTATTGAGTCGATAACGATAATATCGGGGTTTAATTTCTCGATATGCAAGGCGATATTTTCAAACAAGGTTTCGGTCAATATGTAGCATTGGTTTTGATCGAATTTGATACGATTGGCTCGCATTTTTATTTGTTGTTCACTTTCTTCGCCCGAAATGTATAGGGTTTTATATTTTTTAAGATTTAAGGCTATTTGCAGTGCCAAGGTCGATTTTCCAATACCAGGCTCGCCACCCAGCAGTACCATCGATCCGAAAACCAAGCCTCCGCCTAGTACTCGATTAAATTCGTTGTTTAGTGTATCAATACGGCTTTCTGCACTATCCGTTACTTCATGAATTAAAATTGGCTTGGTGATGCTGGCTGCTTTTTCACGTACTGCAAAATTCCGATCCGATGCTTTGCTCACGATCTCTTCGACATACGTATTCCATTCGCCACAAGCAGGGCATTTTCCTATCCATTTAGGCGATTTTGATCCACAATTCTGGCAGTGGTATTCTGTTTTGGTTTTAGCCATGTTGCTTTATTTTTTCCACAATGTTTGTTGTCGAGTAGCCATCCACCAAGTCGATGGTGAGTACACGCCCGCCATTGGCGAGTACCAAGTCTGCGCCTACGATGTCTTTTTGGGCATAATCGCTACCTTTGACCAGCATATTGGATTTCAAATATTGAATAAGATCATGAGGAGTATCCTCATCAAATAAAATAACATACGAAACAAACTCGAATGCAGCCAGCACGGTTGCTCTAGCTTGTTCGTCTTGTAATGGACGGTTTGCGCCTTTTAGCCGAGTTACTGAGTTGTCCGAATTTAATCCAACAACCATCATATCGGACAAAGATGCTGCTTTTGCCAAATACTCAACATGCCCCTTGTGTATCAGATCAAAACAGCCATTGGTAAATAATATACTTTTATCTCCCAGCTTGTTTTTTATCCATAATTCACGAAATCTCTCTTTTGTTATTATTTTTGCTTTCAATGAAGCGTAATAATCTATCATGCCTAATTTTTTTTGTAAGGTCTTCGACCTTTTTTGATGTTGCTTACGCAATTCTGCAAATTTCAATGATTAGTAAGATGTCGAATTATACGTTTTCTTTTCGATCAAATTATTGATGACATATAAAAGTGGTAACTTTTTCATTAATGTTTTTGGGCTTTGTGTTGGAGGGCTTTTGAACACCAAGCATCAGCCCGTATTAATGTTTAATAATTGCTCAAATACTTCTTTTATATTGCTCGCCCAATAACGCAAAGTCCGAATTACAAGCTGTTAATATCAATGTCAATAAATGGATGGTCAAGATACATACCTATTCCTGATTCAAGACTTTGTGATGGATTCCTGCCCTGTCTTAGTATATGTTCTCTGAAGCAAGAATTTGATACAGTACCAACAAACCAGGTTATTTGGTCTGCAGAAACATCTGAGTCTAATCTTTGCCATGTTCTTGTTTTATTGTCTGGCATTAAACCAATTTTCCAAAAACCTTTCCCTATTATGCATACCATGGAAACAATTCCAGAAAGAGGATCTATACCAATTTCCTTCATAACTTCAACTAATCGTTTTAATTCAAAATTTTTATTTTTATTTCCTGAATCTGCATCACTTTTAAATGCAAAAAATAAATTGAGAGTGCCAAAATAGTTTTGAGTAAAACCATCCCCTACAGAAAATTTTAATTTTGAAAGTTCGAGTGAAGTCTTACAAAAATCTTTCATGAAGCCTCTTGTCACGGTAGATTTTACTTCAACTCGTGCCAACACACTATTGTAAAGAAAGATTCCTTCTTTAATATTACTTGATCCAAATATAGGAGGAGCTAATGTTTTATCAAAAAGAATTATATCATCTTGTGTTGATTCTCTTTTTAAGTTTTCAGCTTCTATAATTGTTCCTGTACCACTTAATACATGTGGCGGTAACCAAGGTGTCAAAATATTATTAATAAGAAGTTCTCGTAGTCGCCCTCTAAGTCCTGCATGTTGTATTTTTTCCTCATTTAAAGATAAATGTATCAAATGCAAACTATCAGCTTTTAATTTATCAAGTATGTAATTATTCATTTTTTAATAGTTTGTAACTACGATATTTATGCCGTAACTAATGAAAAAGTCGCCATTCAAGGTCTTCGACCTTTTTTGATGTTGCTTACTCAATTTTGCAAATTTCAATGATTCAGTAAGATACTGAATTGTATGTTTTCTTTTCGATCAAATTATGAGACCACTCCGAAAAGGGCAAATGCCGAAAAAGTCATACGATGAATTATGTAACAAGCTGTATATCAGCGTTAAATATTCCTGTATTTTGTTGAAATATTCATCGTATGACTTTTCGGAGCGGACTCAATTATTGATAGAACAAGTGCGTAAGCAACATCAAGAAGGTCGAAGACCTTAATTAATCAATTGATTTGTTTTTGTATCAGGGAAAACGAGCCACGGCTTAAAGCTTTTTGCTTCTTCAAACTCTAGGCTTGCATACGCAATAATAATTACCACATCACCAACTTGCACTTTTCGAGCAGCGGGCCCGTTGAGGCATATTTCACCCGAACCTGCTTTGCCTTTAATGACGTAAGTTTCTAATCGTTCGCCATTGTTGATGTTTACGATTTGTACTTTTTCGTTTTCGATAATATTAGCTGCTTTCATTAGCGTTTCGTCGATAGTAATACTACCGACATACTGTAAATTTGCTTCAGTAACTGAAACTTTATGAATCTTTGATTTAACAACTTCGATATTCATGATTGTAATCCTTAATAATTAAAAACCGTTTAGCAAATATTTATTTAAAGGTCTTCGACCTAGAGTTGGAAATTATCGATCAGTCGCACATCGCCAGCAAATACAGCAATGCATGCCACTTTTATGTTTTCTTCGTTCCATTGTTTAATAGAATTTAAGCTTTTATTTTCCACAATATCGAAATACTCCACTTCGAGATATGGATTTTTATTGATTTCATCCGACACCCATTGTTTTATTTCTTTTACGGAATAGTTATTTTTTCGTTGTGCAATTTCCGATAATATTTGATAAATAAGTGGTGCGTTTTTTCGGTGTTCACTACTTAGCCTAACATTGCGTGAACTCATTGCCAGCCCGTCGTTTTCTCGAATGATGTCGCAACCAATTATTTCTGAAGGCAGGTGCGTCAAATACTTTTCGGTCATGTACCGAATGATGGTTAATTGTTGAAAGTCTTTTTGCCCAAAAAAGGCTTTATTGGGCTTTACTATTTCGAGTAATTTACTGACAATAATCCCCACGCCATCAAAATGCCCTGGTCGAAAAGCTCCCTCCATAACAGTTGCTAGTCGTCCAAAGTCGAAAATATTTTCACGTGAAGCTGCATTGGGATACATTTCCATGTCGGTAGGAACAAATACGCAGTCGCACCCCGCTTGATCTAGCTTTTGAAGATCACTATCGAGTGTGCGTGGATAGTTTTGCAAATCGCTTGGATTATTGAATTGCGTGGAATTCACAAAAATACTTGCAACCGTAAGTTCTGTCGAGCGTTTAGAGCATTCGATCAATGAAATATGCCCTTGATGCAATGCGCCCATTGTTGGAACAAAGCCGATTGTTTTCTTTTGATTATCAGCATTATTCAAAAAGTCTTGTAGCAAATGTATGCTTTCAAAAATGTTCATAAGTGATAAATGAATAAGCCGCAAAGTAATAAAATATAATTAGACAAAAAAAGAGCTATTATTGAAAAAAATGCGAAGTTAAACAATTTGTACAAATGAATAATTATGCACTAGTGCAATTTTTAGGAAAGCACTTAATTTCAGCCTTCGTCTGTTTTGATATTTATGGACAAAATATCAATGTAAATCAGTAAGTTATACCTAAATATGTACAATTACATCAAGCAGTATAATAAATTGTTAAAACATAATTATATAGATACAATAGTTCGTTAAGTTTCTGTATATATTTGATTTGCCGAAAATTGAAAAGTATTGTTTGTTTAAGATAAATCGTTGAAAATCTGTGTTTTAATTTACAATTCATATTTCATAATTAATAATTTAACGACGTGTTGTAGATGAGTAAAAATAATAAAACAGACGAAGTCTGAATTTTTATACGTCATCAATAAATTGTAACTTTGCACCGATTAAAAATTAAAATAACAATGATTAATAC
>JAOZTL010000233.1:4982-5653 GCA_029942205.1 Bacteroidales bacterium
AAAGCATTAATAAAGACAGCAAAAGGAGATATGACGGTAGAGTTTTATGAAAAAGATGCTCCCAATACCGTAAAGAATTTTGTAACATTGATAGAAAAAGGCTTTTATAATGGGCTGACTTTCCATAGAGTAATTCCAGATTTTGTGATACAAGGTGGTTGCCCAGATGGCACAGGAGCAGGTGGTCCAGGTTATTCGATTGATTGTGAGTTGAATGGCGAAAATCAATACCACGACAAAGGCGTATTATCGATGGCACATGCAGGCAGAAACACGGGAGGCTCTCAGTTTTTCATTTGCCACAGTCGTACCAATACTGCTCATTTGGATCGCAACCACACTTGCTTCGGTAAGGTAGTAGACGGTCTGGACGTTATCAATAAGATAGCCGCCAAGGATCAGATTGTTTCTATCGAAATGGTATAAGCAGACTTCGTCTGTTTTAATTATTTATCAACACTTCGTTAACTTTATAATTGATAATGAATAATTGATTTATTATACTGTTTGATAAATCATTTTCATTCGTGCATAAACAACATCAAAAAGGGCGAAGCCCTTGTGTAAGACTTCGTCTGTTTTATTATTTTACTCATTGGTATAGCTATGCATTATGATTTATCAACACTTCGTTAACTTTATAATTGATAATGAATAATTGATTTATTATA
>JAOZTL010000234.1:0-3796 GCA_029942205.1 Bacteroidales bacterium
CAAAGTATTCTCGACTTATATGATCAGCAACAGAGCAAATTCCGGTAGTAATAAGTTGCTTGTAAACCAAATTTTTATTTTTCCAAAACCCATCAAGTATAGCCTCGACATTTCCATGCATTGCACCAAATGAAGCTTTAGTTATTTTTTTCTTATTTATGTCTATATTTTTGTTTATATATTTAAGGCTTCGATAAATACCATCAATGGTATCAACGTTTACAGGTGAATTGAAAATATCAGAAAAAGGTTCACTGGATTTTTGCTCAATAAGATCTATAACTAAAGAAAGGTCTACTTTGTTCAATATTTTATTTAATGAGCTTGTTTTGGATTTATCACCCATTAAAAGGTTCGTGCCAGCAATGTGGTGATCTATGCCAAACTCATCCTTAAAGGATGATTCCATACTGTGAGAAAGAGGTGCATGCCCTATGTCATGTAACAAAGCAGCTACAACAACATGATGTTGGATTTCCTTGCTGTAATTTCTGATTTTACAAACATAGAGTGCTAACTCAGCTACACCAATAGAATGCTCATATCTTGAGCTTCTATATTCCTTAGAAGTTGTATAATCAGCTGCACCAAGGAAAGATATTCTTTTTAAACGCTGAAATGATTCTGAGCATATAATGCTTTTATAGAAGCCATCACTAAATAGTTCATTTTTAAGGAGGAGTTCTGAATTAATATTGTAACTATCTTTTTTGTTGTACAAAATGTTCATTTAGTTTCCAATAAAAATCTAATCCGCAGCCACAAAAGTTATGACTATAAATATTATCATTTAATACTTTCTTGAAAGTTAAACGTTCAGTGGTTAGCTTTCAATTTAATAAAAGTATAGCATATTATTTAAAATACAAAAGTTATTATTTATATAACTCCCTCATATTTAGCAAGGCTAATGTCTATTTAACTAAACTTTTTATGATCTTATTGTATAGGCACTTTTTCAATAAATCACAATACCACACGACCTTTTCTTGCAAATAAAAAACTGTAACCACCAAAATCTGCGGCTCGCCCGCAGCATTTTTCTTGTTAGGATCTATTGATTGAACTGTTTAAAGAAGAGCAAAGGAAGTTTTCAAACTCACACTAAGTTTTTTGAGAAATCAAACATCAAGTGGTATAGGTTAAAAACCTTGTTGTTTAAATCACGGTGGCTTGAATAGTATTGGTGTTTAAAATTTTTAATAAATGATTGGAAACTCAAACTTTTTTCGGTACTGGCATCGAAGGGTTTTTGATTTAATAAACTATTAATATTTTGAATATTTTTTTGTATATCCATTGTTTCTACAACAAAACCGATCATACCATTCAAATTGCGGTAAGTTGAATATTTACCTTCCACAAATCGCATAATCCCATTTGCGATATATTTTGAATTAAGACCTGTTTGACCGGTTAGGTTTTTGTTGTCCAACCGCTTACATTCAATTATGTAATATGCTGAAGTATCTTTAAATGTATTACTCGTTGTTATTCTAATATCAGTTCTTCCTGTTGTATCGGTTTCAGGCACTTCAGGGTGAAAAAGATACTCTGTTAATCCTAAATTATTTCTAATTTCATTGTTGTCCAAATAGTTTCTATGCAATAGATCTCTGATTTGATTTTCGTCATTTTCAACCTTAATCCCGTCAGAAATCATTAATTTATAACATTCAACTATCTTGGTAAGGATATCTTGAAATTCTGATATTTTAAAATCTAAAGATTTTTTAAAAATGGAGGCATCGAGAGGTCTATTCATTATCTTTGGCTTCTTAATCTTTTTTTAACATTGCGTCAGCGAATTCTGCCACATCAAGGTATGCTACAGCCTTATGCCATAATCTCTTCTCATTTGGTTTAACAATATAAAATCCGTCTCTCTCAAAGCCTCTTATATCTTTCTGGACAAAAAGGTTCCTCGTAATTTCTTGGCATCCAAGAGAATGCAATTTAGACACTAACCCTTTTCCTGATTCACTCTTCCAGGTAATTTTATCTTTGATATTTTTAGCATCAATAATTCTAAAAAACATTCCTATTATGTAATCGTTATGAAGTATCTGAATGACGAATTTCTTATCATTCTTTTCAAATGCTTTTTCAAATCGATTAAAGAAAACATCACTGTAGTTAATCAAAAAGGGATCGTTCCTTTTCAGATATCCTAATGTGTTTCCCTCATACCCTTTGTGCTTCATTATTAAAGGTATGGTCATTTTGCCCGCATAATCTATTAAGGCTTTTTCCTGTTCATTTAAATCAAAACTTTTTAATATTTCATTATCCAACTTTTCAATCAGTTTTTTCTTTTTAGCCTTTATTGGTAACACTTCAGTATCCAATAAGTTGGAACTTTTCTGAATAAGCTCATCACTAATTGATTCAATTTCGTTTACATATTTTGAAATTCTTGAATTGTTTATAAATGGAAAATTTAATTTTTCTTCATTGAATCCCTGTTCTCTTTCTACACCTGTAGAAGCGCCAGTTTGTAAAATGAAATAAGAAAACAATTCTGAATGAAAGAGACCGCAAAATATTTTTAGATTTTGTATATCAGAACCCTTAAGTGCTCTTATAGCTGTTAGCGAATCCTTGAATATTGCTTTCCTATCTATTATAGTTGCCGTTGATTTGAAATGTCGGTTCAGACCCTTTTTAACAATGAGCCTATGCCCTTCGAAAAGCTTTTTGTCGCGCGGTCTATGTATATAAGATTTTGTGAAAGCCTTTTTAGGATGAGGAACCACACAAAAAGGTTTTACATATTTTACATCAAGAAATGGTAACCCTATTAAGTGTTTCGAATCATTTTGGTCTTGGCCATACTGAATACCCGTTCCAACCAAATATTTTTCCCTTTGTATTACCTTGTGAATAGTTTCAAAATCAATTTTTAATCTTTTAATAAAATTGAAATCAAGATAGCTTCCATAAAGTAATACTTTCCATAACCAATCATTTTCTATTAAACGAGCTTGAGTGATTTGTTTATAATCATTTCTTTGTAAGATAAAAATTTTGAAAAGGGAAAAAAAACGATTTGGTTTTAAGGAGATATGATTGATTGTATTCTGATCTGTAGTTTGATTATTTGCATAATTAAAAAAAAGAATGACTGCCGGAGCAACAGCAGGATCATTCGACTTATCAAAAACTTCTTTTCGAACAGGAGACAAATCAAACACTTTTTCAAGATAGTAGTTTTTTAAAAAATAGTGTCTGAACTCTTTTGCCTTAAGATTGTATAATATCTTGCTCGTAACAATTAGAGCACATTTGGTTTCTCTACTGCTAAAGTCACTTGTCCGTAATAAAAAAGCCTGGGCAATTTCTTTATTGCTGATTGATGGGACTTCTCCATCTGATGTTTTTGATTCTTCGGTTTTTCTATCATTTATATATTTTAGGAAAATGGCGTTTTTGTCACTACCTCTTTTCCACGGTGGATTTCCAAGAATAAAATGGAAATCAATCTTTTTAAGAGTAGTGTTAAAATCATCACTTTGATTAAAAAAATCTTTAATAAAAAAATTTTTTTCAATGAGCTTAGGAAATCTAAAAGTTTCAATCTCTTTTGGCTCTTGATAATCAAGTAAAGTAAGATAAACTGAAAATATAGCTACATTAACTGCATTTTCGTCCTTATCCACCCCATAAATAGTTTCTTCAGCTATTTTTCTTAAAATCTCTTTAAATTGTTTTGTTTGCTGTGAAACCGTGTGATTTATTTCCTGGTAACGTTCTATCATTTTTCTCAGGGATTCAACCAGAAAAATGCCAGATCCAC
>JAOZTL010000234.1:3806-4538 GCA_029942205.1 Bacteroidales bacterium
TTGCCTCTGTACCTTGAAAGCATTACCCGGTATTGTATTTTGTAGGATTTTTTTGTAGGTATTTTGAAACAGTTTCTGAAACTATATAATCAACCAAAAACAGTGGGGTGTAGTAGGCGCCCTTTTTTTCCTGCTGTTTACTGCCAATAAAATATTCATAAACATTACTAATGAATTCAACAGGTATGATTGAAAAATCGTAAATATCAAATAACGACATTTGTTTACTTGTAATTTCTGTACCTTGCATGAGCCGCTTCAAAATTCCAAAAGCACTATTTGGGATATCATTTAATAATGAATCCTCTATTAAAAAAGCTTCGCCATTGAAGTGTGCTTTTAAATAATTTAAAAATTGAATCGTTCTGTCTTTGTCTTCCAGTAGTAGGCAAAATTCTTCGTTAGTCCAAGCTTTCAATCTGCTATCATCAAATTTTATTCTGACTTTTCGGTCAATTAAATACCTGATAAATATGCATTTTCCAATAAGGGCATTGGCTAAATAGTCATCAATGTTTTCTTGTCTGATAAGTAGATCTCTTGCTGCCTTTATGTTTTCAAGTAGCTTATAATCAACCCTATTGTTGTGTTTGAATTTATTTTCAAATTTTTTCCATGTTCGACCAGTTACAAGCTCAAAATAAGAAAAGGCGTCAAGATGTGTTTCATCGGCTAATTTTTCAAGAGTATTTTCATTATCAAGATAAGAAAGCCCATTGAAAATATCGATTG
>JAOZTL010000234.1:4548-5645 GCA_029942205.1 Bacteroidales bacterium
AAAGGTCAGTCTTATTTTGAGGAGAGTTGTAAAATAACACAGTTGGCTTACCATCAATGCAAAAAAAAGCATCGGGTTTTAACCTACTTTCTAAGAGGTTATCAGACCTACGAGACAGTCCCTTTCTATCTGAATATTCTGAGGATATGAACAGCCCGTTCTGACTATTCATGCCCAAGCGAACAAATATTTTATTTAATTCTTCCATATGCCTAAATGATAGCTTTCCATAAAACCAGCCACTCATTATCCTTTTTTATAGAAAAAGAATGAATATCAAAAACTTCTATTTTATTTCTCGACAAATCCATAAGACTTTTCCTAAAATTCTTACCCGGTTAATATCATCACCACTTATATATGTAGGAGGATACTTTTGATTATCGCTTATTAAAACAAGTTTGTCTGGAAGTTTTTCCACCCTTTTTATTAACACAGTATCTTCAACACCAACAGCATATATTGCTCCCGCTAAGATTTCATTTTTAGATCTATCGACAAGAACAGTATCACCATTTTTCAACTCTGGTTCCATACTGTTTCCAACAATATCCATTAGGACCATATTTTTAGGATTGCCTTTTTTTCTTAGCCATATTTTTTGGAATGAATAATATTCGTCAATTTTTTGATCCACATCGAATGAACCGTCACCAGCAGATAATCGTGCTTTCACTTTCGGAACTATCTCAAAGTCATGGTTGTTGTCGTAGAGCTTATCAAAATATTTTTCCCCAATCCCTGTCTTAATCCATTTGGGGGTCAAATTCAGTTTTTCAGAAATTTCGGTTATCCATGTTCGAGGAATTACATTCCGTTTTTTTGCTTGAGATATTGCCGAACCTTTGACACCCAACAATGAAGCCAATTCCCTCTGAGACGTGATAATACCTTCATTGGATAGTCTTTGGTAAAAAGAATGAAAGTTTGTTGCACTCATAATTAAACATCAAATAATAAAGTTCATATTTATTCATATAATTTAGTTGTAAAAATAACTTTTGTCAATTAAAAAATTAACAAAAGTTAACATAAACATCTGCGGTTTATCCGTCAGCATGTTTTTGTTGTGTGCTGAACTTTATTCTCCCCCAGAA
>JAOZTL010000235.1 GCA_029942205.1 Bacteroidales bacterium
CTTTTATTTTTTTAGATTTTATCTTTAAATAATCTTTTTTTTCTTTATAAAAAAAATTGTTTAATAGGCTATTTTGATAATTTTGTTGTTCACTATCAAATACTTTTTGACTGACAATTTTTTTATTTATCATAAAATCACAAATTACGTTTGAATGTTCTTCTATTTGTGCTATAATTGCTTTAAATGATACACTGGTTTCGACTGTTCCAATATGCTCATTATTATAAGACAAAGGAAAAACATATCGAAAACCATTAAAAATTCGACCCTCTTCAAATCCTTTAGCTATTTTTTGAGTTTCATTGGCAAACCGAACAGTACTTCTTATTTTTGTCAAGTCATCTCCATATTTTCTAGGGCGATGAAAGCGTAAAAAACTGCGATTATCTGGTAAGTGAAAGTGCAA
This sequence comes from Bacteroidales bacterium, assembly GCA_029942205.1. Taxonomy (GTDB): domain Bacteria; phylum Bacteroidota; class Bacteroidia; order Bacteroidales; family JAOZTL01; genus JAOZTL01. The sequence continues at coordinate 410 of JAOZTL010000235.1, forward strand.
TTGTCGATAATTTGATTTTTGCATGTATTGATAATAAGGCAATAGCTCGAGATATAATTCTTTGCGTAAAGCAACTCTACGCATACTATCTACATCTTTAGCTTGACTGAAAATTTGCAGAATATTTTCTTTTGTATTTATAGCTCCACAGACCAAATTTGCAGAAACGCTATACATATCAAAAATTTTGGTATACCGCAGTTCTAATTCATCTGTTTTGGTTTGTAAGTATTTATTTTCTTCATCGATATAGTTTGTATATGCCCAAAAGAAAAAGATACTTTCTATGAGTAAAATAAAAATAGATGTTATGATTATTTTTTTAGCCATTAAAACAAAATTTTTATTCAATCCTAATTAAAATATATTTGATATAAAGACATATATCTATATTCAAAAATACGAATAAATTCATTCAAATCCTAAAATTAAACTATTTTTTATTGCAATTTAATATTTTCTAAGTGCTGCAATACTTCATTTTTATAGCTTCTGCTAATGGGTATTTCATGGGTATTTATTTCAATATATTCGTTTGTAAATAAGGCTATTTTTTCTATCGAAATGATGTAGGAGCGATGCACACGGATAAAGTTTTTTTGTGGTAATTTTGCTTCAATACTGGAAATGGTTTCTCTTGTAACCACTGTTTTATCAGCCAAATGTATTTTAATATAATCGCTCAAACTCTCGATATAATTGATGTCTGCAAAGTTAATTTTAATCATTTTTCGATCCGATCGAACAAAAATAAAATTACTTTTTTCGGCAATAATTTCCTTCGGTTGGGTACTTTTTACATGGATATTTTCATCCAAATATTTATTGACTGCCTGCAAGAGTCGTTCAAATGAAATTGGTTTCAATAAATAATCAACCGCCTGAAGATCAAAGCCATCTACGGCATATTCACGGTATGCCGTCGTGAATATTATTTTTATATTTTTGGTTATGGATTTGGCAAACGATAAGCCCGAAATATCGGGCATATTGATGTCTAAAAACAATAAATCAATTCGATGTATATTGATAATATTAAATGCTTCAATTGCATTCTTACAACTAGCAACAACTTTTACGCTGTCGATCGGAGCTAAATGATTTTCTAAAATTTCACGAGCAATAGGCTCATCATCCACGATTAAGCATTGAATTATTTCAGACATTCTTTTGTGTTATTTAAGACCTCTTATTTGATTGATATTATTATAAGTGAACGGATAGATTTACAGTAAATAACTGATCTTTATTTTCTATTTGTAATTTATAATTATCCGAATAATGCAAATCCAGCCTTTTTTGTATGTTTTTTAGTCCAATTCCCAATTTATTTTCCTCGTAATTATCGGACAGTACCGAATTTTGAATACAAAAATGTAATTCAGATTCGCTCAAATTAATATTTATTTTTACTTCTAACACGCCATGAATGATACTGCCGTGCTTAAACGCATTTTCGACAAATGGAATAAGTAGCATCGGTGAGATAGAAATATGCTCTGGAATATGACTAAAAACAATTGATACCTTTAGAGAATCTTGAAATCGGATTTTCTCCAATTCAATGTACTCTTTTACATGCAATATTTCGTCTTTGAGGCTCACTTTCGGTTTATTGACTTGATACAGAATGTAATCGAGCAAATTCGATAGTTTTAGAATTATTTCGGGGGTATCTTTGGATTGTTTTAGTGCAAAGCCATAAATTGTATTTAGCGTATTAAACAAAAAATGTGGATGAATTTGCTTTTTTAGGTAATTTAATTCTTCTTCCTTAAAATGCAGTTGTGTTTCTAAAATCTTGTTTTGCAACTCTTTATTTCTCGAAACTGTTTCAAAATTATGATTCAACAAACTCACAAAACTGACCACTCCTACAACGATATACACCAAAATCAATACAAAAATAAAATTTCGACTCATCGGGGGCATATTCGTAACAGTCATTTGAGATAAAAAAATAAAACTCCCGAAAATAACCAGTACAATCAAATAAGTGGATAAAACCAGCGTATAAAGACTATAAAGAGTAAATAGAAAGTATTTTTTGACGAGTAAAAATTTGGGAATTAAAAAATAAACAAACGTATAAGTGGTGAGGAGGGTTACTGGCAATAGAAAGCTTGAAAGCCAAGTAATATAACGGGTATCGCTGGAGTTGTAACTGAAAAAATAGGCAAAGAAAAACCATACCACTACCCAAAATAGGGAATGAATCAATACAAACTTTGCTTTTATTATTTTTAGTAAATTCATAAAACAAGATCTTCGACCTATTGATGTTACTTACACATTTATACTGAAATGCTATCCTAATTATGAATTTAAAACGTTTCTTTTCTGCCTATTTTCACTCATAAAATTATTCCATAACACAGGCTATGCAAGAATTTTATAAATAAAAACAAACAAAAAATAATTCATTTTCTAAATCACAATTATAACAGCAATTCAGTATATACTGAAATGCTACAATAATTATGTATCTCAAAAAAGCAAATATACAACTAATTTTATCCTTCTCCTTTATTGCTGATTTATTATCGACCAAATACCAGTTTAGCCCGTTATTTAACAAAAAAAAACAAAAAATAGCCTTTCATAAAGTCATAATGGTCAAAAACAAACACTAAGTTTCTATTGGTCGCAATTTGAAAAATACGATGAAAATTTATTCTACTTTTGATTCAATATTCATTTAAAACATTTTTATTATGACAAACATTTATGAAAAATTAATGGACGGTGGACCTTTATTTATGTTTCCAATTTTATTTTTATTAATTTTAGTTCTTGTGTTGATTACCAAAGGATTTTTTAACAAAAAAGAGAATGAAAAAACCATTTCTCTAATCGGTTCTATTGGCTGGTTTACTCTTTTTTGGGGTATTTTTGGACAAACGCTTGGTCTCATACAAGCTTTTGATGCTATTCAAGCGGCTGGCGATATTTCGATGGGACTAATTGCTGGTGGTTTAAAAATCTCTTTATTAACAACCATTTTCGGGCTTTTCACATTTTTAGTTGCTCGCTTAGGAATCATTATTCTGATATGGATGCAAAAAGAAAAATAAATAAGATCTTTGATGTGGCTTACGTATTTGTCTAAATGGGGAGATAAAATTAACTGGATATTTTAAAATTTTTATTTTACTAAATTAAACCAATTAAATTTAAAATTTTCCTTGTAATTTCAATTGGTATAAACTCACAGCATTATACAAGTACGTAAGCAATATCAAATAAGTCGAATACCTCCAAAAGACTGAAAAAAAATAAGGCTGATAGAAAAAATCTATCAGCCTTTTTGTAAAATAATAAAAATGAAAAGAAAATCTTTAATTAAGTCTAAGCTTAATCATTTGTTTTTTAGCAACCTCCTACTTCTTCAGTTCCTTCAGACTCAACATATTCTGAAGTAATCGTAGGGTAGTTCATGCAAGCTTTTTTGCTGAATCCGTGTCCTATTTCTTCGTCTGTTTTCATCATGTTGTTCATAAAGCTGTTTGCTCCGTAGCTAATCGTACGTGCATCATAACCAAGTATGCTTAAATAAGCAGTAACAAAAGCTGCGTGTTGTCCTGTAAAGCAATAAGTTACAATTGGTTTGTCCGTAGGTAATGTGCTTAAAGAAGTTGTTGTTCCTAATGATTTTTTAGGATCATACTGTACCGCACCAGTGATATGACCTTTGTCGTATAATGCTTTTGGCCAGTAATTAACGATATAAAAAGCACTAGGCTCGCCCATTACGTCATCTGCAGAAACAGATACTGCTTTGAATCCGTTTTGTAATATCGCTTGTGCTCTGTTTTTTAAGATTTCCTCGCCAGTAGCAAGTCCTGTGCTCAATGTTGGATATTCGCCAGCAGCAGCTTTTACGTTTTCTGTTGTTTCCAATACACTTTCGTATTTGTCAGAAACTTTGGCTAACCATTTTTCTGTTGCAAATTTAGGATTCCATCCGCTCATTCCCCATTTCATGGCATACGCATTGTCATAACCCAATAATTGAAGAACCGCAGTACCTAAACTAGCCGATTGTCCTGAATAACAAACTAGAACAACTTTCTCGAAAGAAGCAGCATCAATAGATTCCATGTAGTCTAGCAATTCGCCTAATTTTACATTTTCTGCGCCATCAATATGTCCGCCTGCAAAATCTTTACCTGATCTAAGATCAATAAGATGAATGGTTTCGCCTAACATTTCGTGCACTTTTTCGGCAGTAATCATGGTTGGTACTTTTTTGCTATTAATAAAGTCGCCATTTCCTTCAATGTGCTTTACTAATAAGTCAAATTCGCTTACTTCCGCTACAGCAGTGCTGTCTTGACCTTCTGTTTCGTCACCATTTCCGCCATTACAGCTTGTAAATACAAGCGATGCTGACATTAAAAATAATGCTAAGATAAAAGTAATTTTTTTCATGTTTTTTATTTGTTAAAGTTGTTGAAATTTAGTCTTGCTCTCGAAAAAGCTTTTTTATTTTCTCTGTTACTACAAACTTCTTTTTTAAAGTTTTCGTTTAATTGATAATCTGAATTAATTACATTGCAAAATTAAAGAAAAAAAAGATAACAAAGGGTGCTGTTAAATAGCTGATATATTGAAAGAAACCCCATTTTTATGAGATTTGTCATAGTTTTTCTGAAAGCAAGAACAGATATGGATAAGATGTTTTCTTAACTAATTAATAATGAGTATGTTCTTTGTTAATTTCAAGAAGATTTTTTAAACGAAAGAAAGTTCTTTTTTTTACAAAAAAATGAAAAAAAGTTCTTTTTTAGTTTCATTCTAAATAAAAAAGAGACCTTTTTTGTCAAAAATGCCCTTTTTTGATTAAAAAACGATTTATTTTATTTTTTTATTCGTTGGATAGCATTTTCCATTCGTGCTAGAATGGATTCTTTACCTACAATTTCGATAATATCAAACAAATGAGGACCTTTTGGCGCACCTACAATAGCCAAACGGAGCGCATTCATGATTTGCCCCATGTTCAAGCTTTGTGCTTCGATGTGGTTTTTTATTGCTGCTTCGGTATTTGCGCTCGTAAAATAGGTGATTTGTTCCAAAATATGACTTAGTGCCTCAATATGCTGTGGTGTGTCTTCTTTCCAGCGTTTTTTCACGGTTTTGGCATCATATTCGGTCGGTGCGATGAAAAAATAGTCGGTTTGTTCCCAAAAATCAATGATAAAATTCACTCGATCTTTTACCAACGGAATCACT
>JAOZTL010000236.1 GCA_029942205.1 Bacteroidales bacterium
ACAAACAAAAAATAATTTATTTTCTAAATCACAATTATAACAGCAATTCAGTATATATTCAAACTTGTCTGTTTTGATTTTTTTTTGACAAATTGTCAATGATCTGTAAGTTACACCTAAATACGTACAATGATATTATTCATTTGCTTACAGTTATGATTAAGTAACTAAAATAACGAATATTAATAAACCTAATAATTTATTTGTAACTGGTCGTAAGCAAAAAATACATTCTCAGGTATTTCTGATTCTATATCCTTATACTTTCCCATTCGATGGCTAATATGTGTTAAGTATGCTTTTTGAGGCTGTACTTGCTCTACAAATTCTAAAGCTTGCTCTAAATTAAAATGAGAAACATGACTTTCTCTATGTAGTGCATTAATTACCAACACCTTGACACCTTTCAATTTCGCTATCTCTTCGGGACTGACATAATTAGCATCCGTTATATAAGCAAAATTATGAATGCGGAATCCAAAAATAGGCAATTCATAATGGACTACTCGAATAGGAGTAATTTCTATTCCAAAAGCTTCAAATACCTTATTTTCAATCAAATGTAAATTCATTTTAGGAACGCCAGGATACGGTTTTTCGGCAAATACGTATGTAAACTCTCGTTTGAGTGCTTCTTGTACACGTAATTCGGCATAAATATCCATGTGCTTTTTTTGAATATAATTAAATGCACGAATGTCATCTAATCCAGCTACATGATCTTTATGTTCATGTGTAATTAAAATGAAATCAAGCTTTTGTACGTTTTCCCGCAACATCTGCTGCCGAAAATCGGGTCCCGTGTCTATTACAAAATTTGCATTCTCGTGTTCTATCAATATGGAACTCCGCAAACGCTTATCTCGTGGATCTTTTGATTTGCAAATATCACATTTACAAGCAATTATCGGAACTCCTTGTGATGTTCCTGTTCCCAAAAATGTTATTTTCAAAATTTTATCTTTTAAGGTATTCGACCTTTTTGATGTTGCTTACACTTATAAAAAAATATAGAAAATTAACTCCTCTCTTTACTTAAGGCTTCTCCCTTTTTGATGTTGCTTACGCACACTTATAAAAAATCAATAATTTGCCTAAAAGAAAATTAATTTTAGTCCTCTCATTTAACGATTCTAAAAATACAAAGATAACGAATCCATCATTTTTACATAAAATAAAAAGAAAAAAAATTGCTTATTTCAACCATAGCAACTAGCTTTGCATGGAATAAAAACCGAAAAATAAAATGAAAGGAAAATTATACTTAATACCTACAACACTAGGAGATTCTCCCGTATCGAATGTGATTCCTAGCTACATCAGTGAAATTATCAACCAAACAAATTTTTATATCGTTGAAAATATTCGATCTGCCAGACGCTATTTAATCAAAGCTGGAATAAAAACGGCAATTGATGATTTGCATTTTTTTGAACTCAATAAACGTACTGATCCTAAAGAGATTCCATCATTTTTTAGACCAATTGGTATTGGTGAAAATGTAGGCGTGCTATCAGAGGCTGGAGTCCCGAGCGTAGCAGATCCTGGCGCAGAAGTTGTAAAAATTGCACATGAAAAGAAAATAAAAGTTGTACCATTGGTAGGTCCTTCATCTATTTTGATGGCCATAATGGCTTCTGGGATGAATGGACAAAATTTTGCTTTTGTAGGCTATTTGCCTATTAAAAATCCTGATCGCAATAAGCGAATTGCCTTCTTAGAAGCCCGATCGCAGAAAGAAAATCAAACCCAATTATTTATCGAAACACCATACAGAAATGCTAAAATAATAAGTGATATTCTAGCATCATGTAGTAATGAAACTCGATTCTGTATTGCTTGTGATATTTCGCTAGAAACTGAATTTATCAAAACAAAAACGGTACGTGAATGGAAAAAAAATATTCCAAAAATAGATAAAAGACCTGCGATATTTCTGATTCACAAAGGATAAGATCTTCACCTTTTTATGTTGCTTACGTAATTCTACAAATTCTTATGATTCAATGAAATACCGAATTATTAATCTATGGTTAATTTTCCGACAAATCATTCATTATTATGATTTTATATGAGTGCGTAAGCAACATTAAATAGGTCAAGACCTTCTATTTTATAACTTTAATAAGCTCTACATCGAAAATAAGTGTAGAATATGGAGGGATTGTACCTGTCCAACTACTTCCATAGGCTAACGAAGAGGGAACAATCAATGTTGCTTTTGTGCCTTCACGCATCATGGCGATACCTTCTTCCCAGCCAGCAATCACAGAACCTAACCCTAATTTAAACTCCATAGGACCACCAGCATCTTCTATACTTTCATCAAACACATAACCTGTTACAAAAGTTCCAGTATAATAGACCCAAACAATATCTCCTACTTCGGCTTCTAAGCCAGTACCTACCTCTGTTTCAATGTAATATAAACCACTCGCTTCTGGCGATGTTGTTATTTCATGTTCTGTTAAATATTCTTGCAATAATTCTTCTTCATTTTTAATCTCTTCTTCATCGCAAGCCATAAAAAAGGATGCAACAAATAGGATAATTATTAAATTTAATAATCTAGTTTTCAACATTTCACACTTTTTTTTTTAATAATATTTGTGCAAAGGTACAAAATTAACTCGAATAATTCGGGAATTATATTGTTCCTTTATTTCCTTAATGCTGATAGTATTGATTATTCTTGTTTTTTATTGAATCCAAAAATTTACAGACTTCGTCTGTTTTATTATTTTTGCTCATTTATAAAGCTCATGCATAAAAAAACCTTTCTTATTCAAAAGAAAGGTTTTTGTAATTTATAAAATCTGCGATCTCTTTATTTTATTACTTTAAGAAGTTCTACTTCAAATACTAAACTCGAAAACTCAGGAATAACTGGCGGATAGCCTCTATCTCCATAAGCTAAGTTTGATGGAGATATTAATAGTATTTTATCACCTTCTCTCATTTGTAAAATTCCTTCTTCCCAAGCACGGATCACTCTATTTTCGCCTAATTTTATTCTAAACGATTCATTACGATCCACGCTTGAATCAAACTTTTCTCCATTCAAGAATTTACCAGTATAATGTACATATACAGAATCTCCTACTTCAGCTTTTTTACCTTTTCCATGCTTTTCAAAAACAACATAAAGCCCTGATTCTGTAGGCTCTACACTTATCGAGTTTGTTTTTAAATATTCATTCAATAGATTTTTTTCATTTTCTATTTTTCCTTTATTGGCAAGTCGCATTTCTTCGTCAAGCTGTTCTTTTGTCTGTATCTTCACTAACTTTATGTCGAAAGTCAAATCACTACCTGATTCAATATAATCAGGCAAAGGAGCTTTTGCTTCGTGCATAAAAAACGAGTCGGCTGAAATCAAAAAAGTTGCACTATCACCTTTGTGCAACATCACTAAAGCGTCGGCTATTGCTCCGCCTTTGTGGCTGGCTTCTCCTAACAAAATACGAAATGGTTGTCCCATTTCACTGGTAGACATCAAAACAGAATCGGTGCTTGTTCGATATGTAAGGCTTAATTCTACAAATTCGCCTTTTTTTGCTTGTGGATTCTCTGCATTTTCAACATGAAACTGATAGCGTAAACCATTGTCTGCTACATCAAATCCTGAATTTTTATTATCACAACTGGATAATACTGCAAGTAAAAAAACACTTACAAAAATCAACTGTACTTTTTTCATACTTTTTAATTAAATCTATTGTTTTTATTATTATAAAATTGAACTATAATTAATTTTATCTACTGCTCAATGATTTTAATTCGTATCCCAAAGCCCTTTTTCTCGCAATTTCTTAACAATTACTTCCGCTTCTTTTTGCATAATTAGCTTGTCTACTTTTGTGGATCGATTGATTGGGAAATCCTTATTTTCAGGGTAAATCTCGACATGTTGTGGACGTTTATATGCTGCAATTTGACCACAATACGTTATTATTTCATTCATTGTAAGCGTTTCGCCTTGCTTTGGCTTTACGAAAGCAAAAATTCCTTCATCAAAAATTTTGTGCTTCACTCCCACCACTTCCACTTGATCGACTCGTGGATGCTCGGCTATAAATGCTTGCACTTCGTCTGGAAATACCTGATAGCCTTTCTGCTTGATTATAAACTTCTTTCGTCCAGCTAAATACAAGGCTCGATAAGTCCCCATGTCTTTGAAATAGCCTAAATCACCACTGTACAAAATACCCTCTTTACTTATTGTTTTTCGTGTTTCTTCTTCAAAATTATAATAACCATTAAATACAATGGGGGGATGATAACAAATTTCACCAACTTCGCCATTAGGCAATTCATCGCCTACCGTTCCATCATCGTTCATTGGTTTACGTATGGATGCCTTGGCTAAATGTTCAAAAAAATGACCTACTTGCCCTGCCATTTCTTCTACCGAAATTCCTTGAGGCGTGAAAGTCGCAAATCCTGCCGTTTCGGTCATTCCCAAGCCTGTTCCAAAATTCGGGGCCATTTGTTTCAAGCGTTTCAAAAACTCAACATCGACAGCCGAGCCTCCATAAATAGCAAATTTCAAACTAGACAAGTCATAACTGTCAAAATCTGGATCTGCCCACATCATCCGATACTGTGTAGGAATCTGTCCTAAAACTGTAACTTTATGTTTCTGAATAGCTTCTAATGACAATTTTACATTAAATATTTTCAAAAAAACAACAGATGCTCCAATCGCCAATGATGATAAAAGAGCTTCGGTGAGGCAACCCACATGACTTGGCGGCAAATTCACCAAAGCACGGTCGCTTTGCGTCATACGCGTTCCTTCTTTCAATACTCGGTTCTGAATGATTACATTCTCATGCGTCATCAAAGCGGGTTTTGGCGTTCCTGTTGTTCCTGTGGTGAAAATAATGATTGCAGGTGTTTGTGTGCTTAACGTGTTCTGTGTTTTTTGCAAGTTTTTTGACAATAAATCTTTTATTTTCAACCATACCAAACGTGGTTTTGCCATCATTTCTTGTAATAAAATAGCTCCTTCTACCACTTTTTCTTTGATAGGATCTGCCACAACTTGCACTAAATATTCGACATAATTACAATTGTCTCGAACATGTTCGGCGATTTCATTAAAATCGATCAATGGTGTTTTTCCTAAAACAACAAACATTTTAGGCTTTATTTTATCTAAATCACGTTTAATTTCTTCTTTTTTCAAACGCAAATCAAGTGGCGAAAAAATAACTCCTAATCGCAAACATGCATACATTAATGCAATGTGTTCAGGAAATAATGCCAACTGTGTTGCTATTATATCTCCTTTTTTAAAGCCCATATCCATTAAGCGTAAAGCAAAAAAATCGCTTAAACTTTTCATACCTTTAAATGAAACCGAACGGTCATCTTCGTGCTGAATAATTGCCACCTGACTGGGCGTTTCTTTTGCCCATTTATCTAAATAATCAGGTATTAAATCTAATTTCCAATCTTTATTATTCATTTTAAATCTATTTTAAGGTCTTCGACCTATTTTGATGTTGCTTACGCAATTATATAAATTTCAATGATTTAGTAAAATAAGGCCTTTGACCTATTTGATGTTAATTGTAAAGGCTCTATTCCATAACATTGTTGGTGAAAATATTGTAATTTGGCATGATTTT
>JAOZTL010000237.1 GCA_029942205.1 Bacteroidales bacterium
TCATATTTTCATAGAAAAACAATTTACAGAAAAAAAACAAAATAGCGAAATATTTTGTAAAAAATTTTATCTTTGCAATAGAATTGAAAATTCGAGGCGAAAATGGATAAAATATTTCATTTTCACGTAAACCTGAATAAAATAGATTTTCCTAATTATTGATTCTAAAAAAAACAGAAATTTTAGTAGGAAATAATTAAATTTCAACAACTACAAATTATAAACACATGAAAAAAATAGGTTTATTTTATGCACCAGCACAAGGAAGCACAGAACAAATTGCAAAAAAAGTAGCAGCACGTTTGGGCGACGATAATGTTGAATTATTGCTTATTGATGAAAATACCGAGATTACAAAATTAGACGATTTTGATAATCTTATTTTTGGAATTTCGACTGTTGGTCGGGACAACTGGGATGCTAATTACACAAAAATTGGTTGGGATTTATTTCTCCCTAAGTTACAAAATGCTAATATTGGAGATAAAAAAGTTGCTATTTTCGGACTAGGAAATCATATTCTTTATCCCGATAATTTTGTAGACTCAATGGGTATTTTAGGAAATACGATCGAGTCAAGTAAAGCTAATTTGGTAGGTAAAGTTTCTATCGAAGGATATGATTATAAAGATTCGGAAGCGGTAGTAGATGACCTGTTTTTCGGTTTACCTATCGATGAAGATAACGATGATGATTTGACAGACAGTAGATTAGAAAATTGGGTAAATGCTTTAAAATCAGAATTTGGTCTTTAGGCAAATATATATTGCAAATAACTAAAAAAGGGCTTTTTTGCCCTTTTTTTTATTGGTACTTTGCCGCTTTTTTTCGATAAGTTTGTCCGAGCATGAATCCCATTCGATAAAAAAATCGTATCTTGCTACGCAAAAAATAAATGATTAAATAACTTAAACGCATCTAATTTTAAACTAATTATTCGATGAATAAAAATACGCCTATTAATTACGATACAGTTAAAGATAAAATATCTAAATGTAAGAAAAGTAAAGTAGGAAATGCCTCTATTCGAGAGATTGTCCGAATTGTGAATGAAATAGAAACAGAAACAGGAGAAAAATTCATTCGGATGGAAATGGGAGTGCCAGGTCTTACTCCTCCCGAAATAGGAACAGAAGCCGAAATTGCAGCTCTGCGGCGTGGAGTTGCGGCAAAATACCCGATGATTGATGGTGTTGCAGATTTGAAAGATGAAGCTCAGCGATTTGTCAAATTATTTTTAGATTTAGACATCTCCAGAGAGCATTGTCTGCCATCAGTAGGCTCTATGCAAGGCTCTTATGCAACATTTAGTGTTATCAACAGAACGGATCGTAACAAAGAAGGAACTTTATTTATTGATCCTGGCTTTCCTGTACAAAAGCAGCAAGTCCGAATGATGGGACACGATTTTATGAGCTTTGACGTTTATAATTATCGTGGTGAGGCTCTACACGACAAATTAGAATCGTACTTGAAAACAGGAAAAGTTTCGAGTATTATGTATTCTAATCCCAATAATCCATCATGGATCTGTTTTACAGAGAGAGAGTTACAAATAATTGGCGAATTGGCAACAAAATACGATGCTGTCGTTATCGAAGATTTGGCTTATTTTGGAATGGATTTCCGAAAAGATTTTGCACAACCAGGTGTTGCGCCATATCAGCCAACAGTAGCACACTATACCGATAATTATATATTATTAATATCAAGTTCAAAAGTATTTAGTTATGCAGGTCAGCGAGTCGGGATTATTGCCGTTTCCGGCAAATTATTTGAACGAGAATATCCAGATTTGACACGCTATTTTCCAAACAAACAGTTTGGGCATTCGCTTGTGTTTGGTGCGTTGTATTCATTATCGTCAGGAGTAACGCATTCCTCTCAATATGCCGTTGCTGCTATGTTAAAAGCCGTAAATGATGGCGAATTTAAGTTTATAGATCACGTTAAAGAATATGGTCGCCGTGCCAAAATAGTAAAACGAATTTTCACCGAAAACGACTTTAGTATTGTATACGATAAAGATGAAAACGAAAAAATAGCGGATGGTTTTTTCTTTACATTCTCATACCCAGGATTTTCAGGGGTCGATTTACTCGAAGAAATGCTTTATTATGGCATTAGTTCTATTTCGCTAAATATTACAGGAAGCGAGCGAACAGAAGGTTTGCGAGCATGCGTGTCTCAAATAAATGGTCATCAATTCGAGCAATTAGAGACTCGATTAAAAGCATTTTACAAAGACCATCAATAATTTTGTATGGTATTTTTTTAGTACTTCGTCATTTATTATTGCTTACGCAATCTAGCGCTTGCTGAATCTTTGGAATTTACAGAATTGAGTAAGCAGCATCAAAAAGATGAAGACTTTATTTAGTTATAATATTTTAGATTATTTTACATGCAATGAGTTACAATTCAGAAGATGATAATCATAAGCTAGAACAGAACATCAAGCGTTTTGAAGAAATGATTCGTGAAAATACAGCATATTACTTTGATGTGGATGACATAGAAGAAATTGTTGAATATTATTACACAAAACGTATGACTTCGCTTTTTAGTCAAGCTATTTTATATGGAATAAAGCAACATCCTAATTCTGTCGATTTACAAATAAAATATGTCCAACATTTAATTAATGAAAATAAGCATATTGAAGCATTACAAATGCTTGAAAAAGTAAAGAGTATTGATCCTAATAATTATTTTATATCTACATTATTTGGAATAATATATAATTTTATAGGAGATTTCCGAAAAGCCGAAAATTATTTTCAGCAAGCTATCAAAAAAGCAACGAATTTAAACGACGACGATGTTTTTTATATTATTGCACGTAGCTATGAGCAAATAGCTGAATACGAGAAAGCTGTGAAATATTATTTACGTACATTAGAAATAGAGTTGGATGATTCGGAAGTATTAAATAATATAGCCTATTGCTATGAAAAGACGCAAAATTATGAAAAAAGCATTAAATATTATAAACTTTTTCTGGATCAAGAGGCTTTTTCTACCGAAGCTTGGTATAATTTAGGAATTGTACTTTATAAAGATAATCAATTAGACGCAGCAATCGAAGCATACGATTATGCATTAACAATACAGCCTGACTTTCATTTAGCACTTTATAATAAATCACTTGTACTAATCAATTTAGGAAAGTATACTAGAGCAATAGAGAGTTTACAGGAATATTTAGAATTAGATCGATATGATTCACACATTTATTATTTGATTGCCGAAAGTTATTTAAAACAGGAAGAGTTCCTTAATGCAAAAATTTATTACGAAAAGAGTATTGATGTTGATTCTAATAATCATGAAGCATGGTATAGATTAAGTAAAATACTTTATTTAAAACAAGAAGATAAAAATAGCTTGAAAGCAATACGAAATGCTTTGGCAGTAAAAGATGAAATTGCAAAATATTGGCATCAGTCTGCTGTTGTTAATTTAGCACTAAATAATAATGATAAGGCAAAAAAATCATACCAAAAGACTCTCAAATTAGATTCACATTTAGTAAAAGTTTGGATCGGTTATGCGGAGTTTGAATTTGAACGAAAACACATCAATAAAGCTATAAGTATATTAAAATCAGGATATTCTGAAAACTCTGAAAATCCAGAAATTAGCTATTATTTAGCTGCTTATTTATATTTATCCAACAAAAAAACAGAAGCATTGCAATATTTAGAAAAAGGGATAAAAAAAGACGCAAATAAGATTACTATTTTTAATAAGATTTATCCAAATAATTTAGAAATAATAACCGAATTACTTGATAAATATAGGAAATAATATGCCTGATAGATAGAATTATTTAAAATAATTAATTATTCTAAATAAGAAAATGGTTAAATTTCAACAATTTACACGATTAAAAACATGAAAATAATACTAAAAAATATTCTTATCATATTGAAAGGCATTGCTATGGGGGCAGCCGACGTTGTTCCTGGAGTTTCTGGTGGTACAATTGCTTTTATAACAGGAATTTACGCAGAATTAATTGATTCCATTAAATCGATTAATATTCAAAATGTTCGACTATTATTCAACGAAGGTATTCCTGCATTTTGGAAGGCAATAAATGGCAGTTTTTTATTAGCTTTAGCTTCAGGTATTGCTTTCAGTATCATTACATTAGCACGTTTACTTAAATATATACTTGAAACACATCCAATCCTGATTTGGTCATTCTTTTTTGGATTAATCGTTGCTTCGGCTATTTATGTGGCTCGGCAGATAAATAAATGGAACTTTTTAACCATTATTCTACTAATTGCAGGGCTTATTCTGGCTTATTTTATAACAGAAAGTACGCCTGCCGAAACACCCAATAGCTATTGGTTTATATTTTTGACAGGTGCAATTGCTATTTGTGCAATGATTTTGCCAGGAATATCAGGTAGTTTTATTATGCTTTTGATGGGAAAATATGAATTTATTCTATCTGTAGTTAATGAATTAAAAATAGTTTACTTGCTTGTTTTCGCATCGGGTGCTGTTGTTGGTTTGTTAAGCTTTTCAAATTTACTCTCTTGGTTACTAAAAAAGTATCATGATTTTACTGTTGCTGTATTGGCTGGATTTATGATTGGGGCACTTAATAAAGTTTGGCCATGGAAACAAACCCTAGAAACGTATACAAACAGCCATGGCGAGCTAAAACCATTGATAGAGAGTAATATAATGCCTTCTACTTATGAATCGCTTACAGGCAATAGTTCTGAATTATTATTTGCAATTTTGTTTGTAATCATTGGTTTTGCATTAATTTTTGTAATTGAAAAAATTGCTGATTATTTTAAGGTGAAATCAGAAAAAATAAGCTCATGAAACAGCTGGCATTACTCGGGTTTCCGCTTTCACATTCTTTTTCGTGTAGTTATTTTGAACAAAAATTTAAGACTGAGAATATTAACTCTTACGAATATTCTAATGCAGAACTGGATTCGATCGATAAACTTCCTTTTTTATTAGAAAAAGAAGGTTTAGTAGGCTTTAATGTAACAATTCCTTACAAAGAGAAAATCATTCCATATTTGGATCAATTAGATGATTCAGCTAAAGAAGTGGGAGCTGTCAATACGGTAAAAATAATTCGTAATGAAAATAAAATAAAATTAATTGGCTATAATACAGATATTTATGGTTTTGAAAAATCGTTAGATGGAGAATTAAATAAACATAAAAAAGCCTTAATTTTAGGAACAGGCGGCGCAGCAAAAGCAGTAGCATTTGTTTTGAGAAAAGCAGGTATTAAAGTCCAATTTGTTTCACGAAATAGAGATAATTCATTAAATTATAGCTCATTAAATAAAAAAATAATAAACACGCATACATTTATTGTAAATACTACTCCACTAGGAATGTATCCTGAAATAAGTGTGTTTCCAATGATTAATTATGACCATTTAACAGCAACACACTTTTTATACGATTTAGTTTACAATCCAGCAGAAACTTTATTTTTAGAGAAAGCACGTTTGCGTGGAGCAAAAACAAAAAATGGCTTGCAAATGCTTGAGTTACAGGCAGAAAAAGCATGGTTGATATTTACAGAATAA
>JAOZTL010000238.1 GCA_029942205.1 Bacteroidales bacterium
ATGAAATTTTGAGCTATTTTTTTTAAAAGTCACTACTTTTATACGCCATCAATTTATTAGCCTAAGAAAGTTATTGCTAAAAAAAGATTCAATGAGTTTAGTTGTCGTTTTTTTTAATAGGAAATTAAAAAAGGCTATTTCTCGTAAGAAATAGCCTTATAAAAGTGGGACATACTGGATTCGAACCAGTGACTTCTACCCTGTCAAGGTAACACTCTAAACCAACTGAGTTAATATCCCGATACTCGTGCAAAGATAAAAAAAAATACGAAATATGGCTTTTATTTAAAGCCTTTTTTCAGATTTTGTTCCCATTTCCATGCCGATTCAGTCATTTCGTCGAGTGTTTTTTCTACATGCCAATTTAAGCCTTTGTTGGCGAGTTTGGTACTGCCCCAGATTTTAGGTATATCACCTGCACGCCTTTCGGTAATGGTATAATCCAATTTGATGCCTGACATTTTTTCAAACGATTGAATAACTTCAATTACCGAGTGCCCATTACCCGTACCTACATTAAATACCTCAAAGTTTGATTGATTTTGGCTTTCGTTCAGTCGTTTGAGAGCAGCAATATGCGCTTTTGCCAAATCTACGACATGGATATAATCTCGGATAGCCGAACCATCGGGCGTATCATAATCGTTTCCAAATACTTTCAAGTCTGATCGTTTGCCGATGGCGGTTTGTGTGATGTAAGGCATCAGATTACCAGGAATCCCAAGTGGTAGCTCACCAATTAGCCCCGATGAGTGTGCACCGATAGGGTTAAAATAACGCAATGCAATGCTATTGATGTGCGTATTGGCAGCCACGGTATCTTGAATGACACGCTCTGCCATTTGTTTGGTTTCGCCATAAGGAGTTACCGATTTTTTAATGGGCGATTTTTCGGTAACAGGTAGTTCATCGGGCGTTCCATAAACGGTGCACGACGATGAGAAAACTAAGTTTTTAGTTTTATACTTCACCATCAGACGCATCAAGTTTAGGAGCGAAATCATGTTGTTTCGATAATATTTCACTGGGTTTTCTACCGATTCGTCTACGGCTTTGAATGCTGCAAAATGAATGACCGATTCTATTTCTGGATGCTTTTTGAATATTGCTTCCAAATCCGACAAAGTGGTCATGTCTACCAATTCAAAAATAGGGCGTGTGTCTGTAATACGTTCAACACCAGCAAGCATGCTTATTTCCGAATTTGATAAATTATCCACAATAACTACGTCGTAGCCAGCTTTTATCAATTCTACTGTTGTGTGTGAGCCAATGTAGCCCACGCCACCAGTTACTAGTACTTTTGATTTTGTCATCAGTTATCCGATTGAGGCTTACGCCTAGTTGAGTTTTAATGTGCCTAAAATAAAAAATCCGGCTTGAGAGATACCAATATCCCAAGCCGGAAAAACTTCATTTGCGATTAAGTTTTTTGTTTGTCAGAGTTTTATTTATTAATTTATATCTGCTAGACATAAAGGTATATAAAAAAGTTGCATGTAAGTTAAAAAAGATAATTGGTTTCATCTATTGAAATTATTTTACTGATAAACAGTAGTTTCGAGTGCTAATATCCAAATAAATATTTATTACTTATCAATATGGTTATTAGGCAATTACAGAAAACCTTAACGAACTATTGCATTCTATCACACTGCTTATTTGTTTTATTAATAGTCAGCCTCTGATTTTTTTAATCTTGCGTAAACAACATCAAAAAGCTCTTCGAGCTTACCATAATTTTGCAGGGTACACCTTCTTATCTACCAATGCTTGTATTTGTTTCATGGTTGCCTCTTTGTCTTCTTTATAAGTAACGCCAAACCATAAGGCAGGTGTTTTCAGAACTTCCATTTTTGCTTTTCCACTGTGTATCATCTCGTTTGCTACCGATGGAATATAAAATTCGGCTTTTAGCTCTTGACTATTTTTTTCGATAAACTTTTTAAACATTTCTTGGGCATAAGCAAATACCGAAGGGGTAAATCCAAACAAATTCATGGAAGCAATGGCAGTAGCTTCGATCGGGTGTTTTTGTTCTTTTTCATCAATAAAAGAAATCACTCCGTCTTCTTTCTGTATCTTCGTTCGTTCGGTAATGCCTTGCAGCAGCATTTTCTCGTCCGTTTGGCAGATGCCACGCGATACGTGTCCAAATTCCGAAAGCGTATTTTGCAACTCGTAGCCCACCATGCAGTAGTCGAAGCTCTCGTTGTTTTGTTGTTTTAGAAAATCTGCCATTGCTTGGTACGATTCGTAGCCATAAAAATCATCGGCATTGATAACCGCAAAAGGCGTATTTACTGCATCCACAGCCACGAGCATGGCATGTCCCGTGCCCCAAGGCTTGGTGCGCTCGGCAGGCAGTTGAATACCTTCGGGGACATTATCCAGTTCCTGAAACACGTATTCGACTTCTATTTTGTGGCTAAATTTGTCGCCTAAAGCCTCTTTGAATGCCGTTTCGATATTTTTTCGGATAACGAATACCACTTTGCCAAATCCCGCACGAATGGCATCAAAAATGGAATAATCCATAATCGTTTCGCCGCTAGGACCTACTTGATCGAGTTGTTTCAAGCCGCCGTATCGGCTACCCATTCCTGCTGCTAGTACTAGTAAGGTTGGTTTCATATTTTTTTACTCTTCTACTTGAATTTGTTTATTTTCATTTGCTGCTTTTATATCTTTCTGTCTGCCTATTGCTAGTCCTACAGGCAAGCCTAAAGGTAGACCTATGGCAATGAATACAGGATTTTGAGTAATAGAAAACAGGACAACACCTAAAGGTAAACCAAAAGCTGCCATACCGATGGCAATCCATTGGTTTTGATAAAAATTAAGAGGTACTATTTCTAATTCTTTAGTAATCAGTTTTAATATTTTGGCATAGTTTTGATTTATTTTTTTCTGTAAACGTTTTTCTGAGTCTTCAAAAGAGTTAATTGCGTCTATATTCGTATTGATTTTTGTTACGATTGCATCAGGTATTTCTTTTTTATTTAACTCATCAATTAGTTTTCTTATTTTTTCCCACGAGTGATGGAGTCTTTTATCGTTAGAATTATTTCTTTCTTGGCAATGTTTTATTTTCATCCTAAATTATTTATTTTTCACTCGTGCGTGAGCAACATCAAAAAGGTCGAAGACCTCGCAGACTTTATTACTGTAATATTTTGTTTTTACTTCTTTTCAACAAATCATTCATTAATCAAACTTCTTCACTCGTGCGTGAGCAACATCAAGAAGGTCGCAGACCTCAACATCAAAAAGGTCGAAGACCTCGAAGACCTTATTCGATGTGTAATTTGTTCCACAATTTGAGTAACAGCCCGATGGCGATTACGGAGGTGGAAGTTAATATTATGGCATTCGTGTAATCGGAATAAATCCAAGCTCCAGTGGCGAATAGCGCACTATAAATAGCAATCGTACCAAGTAGCATCGCTAATATCCCTTGCGGCACGTCCCAGCTAGCTTGATTTAATTCGCTGTCGTCCACTTTAGCCAGAATCCTTTTCCAGCCAGGACCTCCAGGATGTACCAGTTTGTAGAACTTTATCAAAGTAGCCTCATCGGTGGCAGGCGTAAGAAAAGTAACCAGTACCCACACCAGCGTGGTAATTCCCACACCAGTAACCAGCTGCGTACCACTGCCCAATGGCTCAAATCCCAAAGCAGGATGAATCAATTCAAAATAAATAGCCACCAGAAACGAGATAATCATGGCAGAAACCTCGCTGTATGCATTAATGCGCCACCAGAACCACCGAAGAATGAATATCAAGCCAGTACCAGCACCAATTTGGAGTAAGATTTGAAACGCCTGCAAGGCATTTTGGAGTAATAAAGCAAAAATACCAGCAAAAAGCATGAGCAATACGGTCGATAAACGCCCGACACGTACCAGTTCTTTTTGCGAAGCTTTCTGGTTGATGAATCGAGCATAAAAGTCGTGTACCAAGTACGACGAACCCCAATTGAGTTGGGTGGATGCCGTAGACATAAAAGCAGCTAATAAGGAAGCCACCACAAGCCCTATAAAGCCTGCTGGCAGATAGGAAAGCATGGCAGGGTAAGCAAAATCGTGATGGATGAGGTCTTTGTCAATATCGGGGAAAGCGGCTTGCAGCGAAGCAATATCGGGGAAAACCACCAAAGAAGCCAAAGCAACAATGATCCATGGCCATGGGCGGATGGCATAATGTGCAATATTAAAAAATAAAGTAGCTTTGATAGCACCTTTTTCGTCGCGAGCCGAAAGCATGCGCTGTGCAATGTAGCCGCCACCGCCTGGTTCTGCTCCTGGATACCACACGCTCCACCATTGTACGGCTAGTGGTAGCACCAACAGTGTAAGTACGGCTTCGGTATCCGAAAAATCAGGCAATAAGTTGAGTTTCGGAATCACGATTGGGTTGGCTAATAAATTGCTTAAACTCCCTACTTCGGGCATATCCAGTACATAAATAGCTGCACCAAATGCACCAATCATGGCTATGATGAATTGAAAGAAATCGGTCAAAATAATCCCCTTCAATCCTCCCAAAGAACTGTAAATAACAGTAATGGTGGATACTACGAGCAGAGTCGTTACGGGAGACCATTGTAGCATGACTGCGCCTATTTTGGTAAGAGCGAGACTGACGGAGGCGATCACCAAAATATTAAAGAAAAAGCCGAGATAAATTGCTCGAAAGCCACGCAGGAAGGCAGCCATTTTGCCGTTGTATCGTATTTCGTAAAATTCCAAATCGGTGAGGACTTTTGAGCGTCGCCATAGTTTGGCGTAGACAAAGACAGTGAGCATGCCTGTGAGCAAAAAAGCCCACCAAGCCCAGTTACCCGCAACACCATTTTGCCGAACAATGTCGGTTACTAAATTGGGGGTATCGGCAGAGAAGGTAGTAGCAACCATCGATATGCCTATAAGCCACCAAGGCATGTTGCGCCCCGATAGGAAAAAGCTAGTGGTGTCTTTACCTGAGCTTTTGGCCGAGTATATTCCTATTATCATCGATAATGCAAAAAAGCTACCGATAATGATCCAATCAATCGTATGGAGTATCATGTTTTATTTTTAAAGGTCTTCGACCTATTTGCTATTGCTTACGCACTTGTGAAAAAAAATAATATAAGACTTCGTCTGTTTTATTATTTTTGCTCATCCATACTCAACACTTCGTTAAATTATGAAATATGAATTAAAACACAGATTTTCAGCAACTCACCTTAAGTACGTAATGCTTTTCAATTTTATGTAAATCAAATGTATACAGAAACTTAACGAATCATTGTATCATAAAACAAGCAAATGAATTGATTAACAGTAAGTTCAAACTTCATAACATAGCATTGATAACTTATTAAGAAATAATTGTGTGATTAATTTTATCCACAAACTTATTCTGTTTTTTTGATAGACAAATGTATATATTCCTATTGAAAAAAACAAAGGTGTTTTTTTATGAAAATTAAGGTCTGCCATTTTTTTTAATATTGTTTACATATATATATAATGCGAATTAAGGTTTAAAACTGAATAAATGCAGCAGTTAGTCTGCCAAATA
>JAOZTL010000239.1 GCA_029942205.1 Bacteroidales bacterium
TAGACGCTGCCGATGAGATAGATAAAGTATCGGTGTCGAGCGTTACTATTGCCGAAAAATCGGGAAAATTATTGACAGCAATCGTGCCTAGTATTCAAAATACATCACAATTGGTGAAAGAAATTTCGGCTGCAAGCAAGGAGCAAAATTCGGGAGTCGATCAAATTAATACGGCTGTTCTTGAATTAAATATGATTACGCAACAAAACGCTTCGGCTTCCGAAGAAATGTCGGCAAATGCTTTTGGTTTAGCCGATTTGGCAAAAGATCTAACACTTGCTATTTCATTCTTTAAACTGGATAATTCAAATGTTGATGACCAAATTGCCGAATTATCGGCGCAAGCATCTAAATTAATTGAGACGATTAATAAACTCAAAGGAAACGAAAAAGAAGTGCCTAAAGTAGTTGTAAGAAAGCCTGAAGAAACGAAGACAAAACAAGATGATGATTTGCAAACAACTGGAGGAATTGATATTGACTTGAGTATAAATAATGAGCTAAACGATAACGATCAAGAATTTGAGAAATTTTAAAAAAAGAAAAAAAGTATGGCATCTATTTTTACAAAAATAATAGCAGGAGAAATTCCATCGTATAAAATAATCGAAGACGAAAACTTTTATGCATTTTTAGACGTATTTCCTATTGCAAAAGGGCATACGCTCGTAATTCCGAAAAAAGAAGTGGATTATTTGTTCGATTTGGACGACGAAACACTCGGCGGCTTGCATGTGTTTGCAAAACGAGTAGCCAAAGCCCTAGAGAAATCGGTAGATTGCAAACGAATAGGAACAGCCGTAGTTGGACTCGAAGTGCCTCATGCTCACTTGCATTTAGTTCCGATTAATGAAATTACGGATTTAAGTTTTGAGAAGCCAAAACTGAAATTTTCGGAAGCAGAAATGACCGAATTGATGAGTAAAATAAAAAGTAATCTTTAAGCTCTTCGGATTTAAGAATAAAGAGACAGATGTTCTTCGATAAGCGTTTGGACATCTTTTACTTTTTTTATCTGACGACTTAATTCGTCTACCCGACTAGGCGAATCAACCCATTGCTCCAAGATAAGAGCCAAGCCCTTGCTATCGCCATTTTTGAATAATAAGCCATTCTGGTTGTGCTGTATCATTTCTGCAATGGCTACGTAATCTGAGCCTATTACGGGTATTCCTTTGGCATTGGCTTCGAGAATAGTTAAAGGAGCTACTTCATGATAAGAGGGCAAAACGAGAAAATCCCAATCGTTCATTGCCAAATTTATTTCGGAATGAGATACATTTTCTGTCCATTGGGAATAGGCTAATGTTTTGAATTTTTCTTTTATTGTGGTATAATATCCAACTTCGCTTACATCTCGTATCGTGATTATTTCTAAATCTATTTTTTTGTATAAATCGTTGGAATATAGTGCTTCGAGTAAAACGTGTGCGCCTTTTGATGGATTCATACGCCCGATAAAACCTAATTTAAGTTTACTATTCGTTTCTTTTTGTTTTGTACGTGTGAATTTAGATGTATCGATTGCTTGTGTAATGATTGTTGTATTTGGGATATGATTGATGTGATAGGCAGCTTCTATCCAATTAGCAATGGCAACGCATTGGTGCGTGTATTTCTGGAGATATTCCAAGCTCATTTTTTTGTTAGAAACTAAATTTAAGCTAGGCTTTTGTGTGATAAATGGCGTGTTGGAAAGCAGTAGAGTTGCCCATCCGCCGAGTAATGCTTTTGTATTGGAGTATTTTTGCTTGGCATAGCACGTGGTACATCTCAATTGTTGTACTTTGGCATTGCACGTTCGTTTTCCATGCAGCAGTAAATCTCCACGTACACAAAATATCCCTCCTAAGTGAGCCGTAAAAAATACTTTTGCACCAAAGTTATAAGCTTCTTTTAAATGAAAATGAGTGAATGAACGAGAAAAAGAATGAAAATGGATGATATTTGATGATAATTGGTTAATTATATTTTTGAATGTAATTAGGTTAGACGGATTTTTTAGGCCGTTTAATTCTTGTGTTGAAATTTTATTTGGAACTGATAAAGCAAAGATTTTAATTCCTTCGTATTCATAATTATGAGATTCTTTACCTACAGCTGCTATAATTACAGAAACTTCCCATTCTCTTGATAAAAGCCCTTTTGCTAGATTCAAAACATAGGTTTCAGTTCCTGCACGGTGAGCGGGGTAGAAGTTTTCTAGGATGAAGGTGATTTTTTTCAAATTCATAAAAGTTTATCTTTCATTTATCTTCAAATTGCAAGTTCTTTATTTTTAGTTTGTATACTTTCATTTTCAAGTATTCTTTAACTAAAAATTCAAGTGCTTTCTCATAATCATCTTTAGAACATGTTTTTTTTATTTTTTCTTCAAGTATAAGTATAATTTAGTATTAAAGTGATGTGTTGTAAATGTACGAAATATTTTTAAGTAATTTTAAGCTACAGTTGGTGTTTTAGTCTGAATAATTCATTGAAAAATTATAAAAAAATGAATCATGAATACATTGTGATCTTAAAAATAGTTCTTTATCTTATTTCTCGCCAGTAATTATTAAGACAAAAGGACCATCTTTTTGTAAGATGGTGCATTCATCAATAGTCATTTCAAGTATTTCAAAATCTTCTTTATTTTCAGGAAGAGGAAAATCAAAACTATGTCCTTTCATTATTTTCTGAATCCACATACCTAGTCTTTGGAAAGGGTTAGAGCGTAAGATATTAATTTCGTGACGCAAGCTATTTCTTAGTTTACCGATTTGAGTATATTGTTGTCCGTATAATTTTATTGACTGAAATCCAGCATCACTAATTAAATCGACAAATTCTTTAGGCGTAAATTCTTTTTCATGATAATGCCAATCTTTTTTGGAATGATGCTCAGTAACTAAGATATTTGGGGTGCTTATGATTAATTTACCACCAGAATTAAGCATTGAGAAAAGTTGTTTTGTAAATTTTTTATAATTAATTAAATGCTCTAATGTTTCGAGACTAACTATAGCATCATATTTTTCTTTATTTACTATGGATAATTGATTGCAATCATCATGGATAAATTTGAGGTTTTTACTAGCAAAATTATTATTTGCAAGTTTAAGTGCTGACTGATCAATGTCTACACCTGTTACTAACTGGTAGCCTTGTTTTGCTAAATAATAACTACCATACCCGACACCGGATGCAATATCAAGAATTGTATTGTAGGATTTTTTTTTAAATTCAGTATTGGAAAATTCATAACGAGTTATATGGTTGGCGTAGTATAAATTCCATTCTTTGGTATTAGGCTCTATTCTTTCTATATGCATATTATTGAGTTATTAACAATTTTAAAAATAATGGATTATTAAGGAGAAATTTTTTAACAGGCATGAATTTAGCATTTATAATAAGTCTGAGTATTTTACCTATATATAAATTCCGTAATTTCTTTAAAGCTATAGAATATTCGTTTTTAGAGAATATTGATTTGTTTTCACCTAAAAACAATACCATTTTATTAAAATAGTTGTAAAAGTAATCGTAATTTAAAGTCCCTTTATTTATTTCTTGCTCCTCGTGTATTCGCCACCATATTTGAGCAGGCGACATTTTAATAAATGAATATTTTGCAGCAAGATTTAAGAGAATATCGATATCACTACCTACGTATGTGTCATCACCAAATTTCTTAATCTTTATAAAAGTATCTGTTCTAAAAATTAAAGCTGATGGTCCAAAAATAAATATTGGTTCATGAGTAAAATGTTTCCGTACATTCTGTTTTCCATTACAAAGGAAAGGAAAAGGTTTTATATCGTTTGATTTTCCTGGAATAGCATAAGCAGCTTCTGGAAACTTTTCCATTGCCTCTACCATCACTTCTAGTCCATGTGGATATATTATATCATCAGAATCTAAGTATTTAATATATTTTCCTTTAGCATATTCAGCAGCTTTATTTCTATTCTGAAATTGTCCTAAATTCGCTTCATTTACATAAATAGTTATCCGTTCATCTTTATAAGTTTTAGCAATTTCTAAAGATTTATCTTTTGAACAATCATCAACAATAATCAATTCAAAATTTGTGTATGATGAGGCTAAAACACTTTCAATCGCTTCTGCAATATATTTTTCACGGTTGTATACTGTCATTAGTACAGACGCTAATGGTGTATTTTGCATAATCATATATTTTGTTTTCCTTGAGGTATGTTTTGCGAGTAATTTATATTTTTTAACTCTAATTGCTTAAAGAATCTTTTTGATGCTTTATATTTAGCCCAAAGAATTTTTAAATTAAAAAATATCCATTTTGGTTTAGCTCTATATTTGAAATTAAGGTAGGCAATATACAAAAAATCTTTCATCTTGATGGACTTCGATGGCAGTAGGTTGAAAATTTTGTATTGATACAAATTTAATGTGTAATTTATATTGAACGAATAACTATAATATTGGTGATGATAATGAAATACTTGCGCATGGTTGTCAAACGCAAGTTTGTATCCTTTCTTATAGGCATCCTTTGCCCACTGCAGGTCTTCACCAAAAGGCATTGTATGAAAAGGTGTTTTCTGTAATATTGATTTTCTATACATCGTATTTACATCATCAACTCTACAATAAAAATATTGTTCCTCTGGCTTTAGTTGATTAAATTTTTCTTTCGAGTTGAATTGATAGGAATGAACGCTTGTTTCTGATTGAGGACGAAACCATTGATGAGGATTTTTATCTTTTTCGTGAGGAACAACTTGTTGACCTGTTACGGAAGCTATTTCTTTATCAGAAAAGTGTTTGAGCATTTTTTCTAACCAAAACTGATTAGCTGCTCTAGCATCTTGAACGGTCATAACCACAAATTCCCCTTTAGCAAGTGAAACTCCATAATTACGAGTAGAACCATGATTAAATTCTTCTGGTGGAATGTGATACAATCTGATAAATGAATATTTTTTTAGAATATCTAAAGTATTGTCAGTTGATCCAGAATCAATTATGATTATTTCGGTTTGGTCAAAAATAGTTTGCGATTTTATGGAATCAAGGCATTGGGATATTGTAGCTTCACCATTTTTAACAGGGATTATGATGGAAATAATTGGATTTTGCATTGTAAGCATCTATTAAAAATTAATTGTATATTTGCTTTTCGATAAATTACTGATTGCAACAGTTTTGCACAAGTGCGTGAGCAACATTAAATAGCACGAAGTGCTTAATACATAAATCCAAATAGCCAAAGCGGTATTTTATTGCCAAAACCTGTTTCAATATTATCCATAGCAATATATGAGTTTGGAATATTTGCTATTTGTTTGTTTGTTTTATTTTTTCCACCAACTTCAATTGTGTATTTAAAATCAACTAAAAAATCGGCTTGTTTAGAATAATTAACAGAATAAATAGCTGATATTTGATTCATTAAGAATGTTTTACGTAAAGTTCCTTGATTTGTTAATTTTGGTGCAATACTGTACATTAAATTTGTATTATTTAGAAATATTTTATCAGGTTTGTTTAGTATTCTGTCGCCTGTTGGTTTTGTGCTAAGGGTTTGTATTAACTCAGCT
>JAOZTL010000240.1 GCA_029942205.1 Bacteroidales bacterium
AATTTTGAGCTATTTTTTTTAAAAGTCACTACTTTTATACGCCATCATTTTTTTACTCAATCCAAACGAATACTGCTGCGATTCTTCTGGTCTTACTTGGTCGGTGGCTGGTAGCCAATAGTCGGTAGGGCGGCTAATATCAGCACTCGGTAAAAAGTGTAAATACTGTACCATGTCGCTATAAGCTACCGAAATCTACAAATTATTCTTGCACGTATAATTGGCACTAAAGCGAGCTTGAGGATAAAACAATAGTTCGCCATTTACGGCATAAGCCGATTGATGGATGCCTAAATTTAGTTTTAAGCGATCAAACAAACGAAGATGCATTTCGGCATAAGCATAAAACTCATTCGACACGATAGTCTCATCTTTGAAACTATACGAGAAATCAGTCGTATCCATACGTGCATAGTAGGCGGTAATACCAGGATTAAAACGATGTTGGATAGCGGCAGCTCCCCAATTAAAGTCTATGTTGGGATTTAAATAATAACTATAAGCCAATTTTGCGGTGTAATCCTCAAACTGCATGCTGTATGTATTGCCTATAAAGGCATGCAAGGAATCGATAATGGGAGTAACAGGATCGACAACAAACTGTGCGGTCATCTCCGAATCTAAAAAAGAATCAAATCGGTAGCTCGTATACGCTAGCGTGGTGTTACTAAACAATTTATCCGAGAACAAATGATTCCACCGAAAGCTCAATAAATCATTTCCCCATTGGATTTTTGATTTCATCAACGAATGTACAGAATTGAAACTATCTTCGTAATCCATACTCATGTATACTTTATCGTCGCCACTGTATGCGCTTAAATACAGTCGGTTGTTGCGATTGATGATATGGTTTAGTTTTAGATTCACATCATACAATCGGTAGCCAGCCGTATTGCCTTTGCATAAATGGCTTTCATGGCTGCTCCCGTAAAAATATCGATATTGGAACGCCTTGCCGAGAACATAAACGATGTTTTGTCTTTCACCAAAGGGCCTTCGATAAAAAATTTGGATAACAATAACGATAAGGACATTTCGGCATGAAATGTTTTCATGTTACCATCTTTCATCCGAATATCCACTACCGACGATAGTCTGCCTCCGTACTGAGCAGGAAAAGCTCCTTTCATGACCGACACGCTTTTGATGGCACTTTCGTCAAAAACAGAAATGAAACCGCCCATGTGACTAACATCATACATTTGCACATCGTCGAGCAGTATCAGGTTCTGATCGGGCGATCCACCACGAACATACAAGGCATTAGAGCCCTCGATGCCTGATGCAATACCAGGGAGCAACTGGTAGGCTTTCAATACATCCACTTCGCCAGTAAGGCTTGGGATATTACCGATTTGTTTTGGGCTTATTTTCAGTACTCCATGCTGCTCACCTACAATGGCATCGGCTATTACATCCACCGTCTCAATGTCGTTTGACGAATGCAATACCACATCAAAATCCATGCTGCTTGTTAATACAAAACTGGTATCTTTGGGCGTGTACCCCAAATAGGATATTTCAAGATGTAGTTTTTTCTTTGTGTCCAATTGTAAACTATAGAATCCATAGGCATTGGTAATGGTACTTTTCTGGCTCGCCGATTCCCAAATGTATGCATGAATTAAGGATTCGCCCATCTCGTTGGTTACATAGCCACTGATGGTTTTTTTCTCTTGTGCCGAAGCGAGTGTGCTAAATAAAAGAATAGTAATGAGGATTTTTTTCATGTTTTCTGAGGTCTTCGACCTTTTGATGTAACTCTTCGAGTTTTTTGATGTTGCTCACGCACGAGTGCAAATCTTTCATTTAATTAAGATCTTAATACTTAATCTTGTATCGTCCATTTATCTAATTGACAGGAAAATGATGTATATCCAGCAAAAACACCATAACCATTTTCAATGTTTGTATACACATCTACAGGGCTACCAAAAAGTTGCATTTTTGCTAATTCCTTATCCGAAGGCAAATCTACTCCTTCTTGACTATCTCCCAATGTTCATACAAAGACTTACGGTGTAAATAATAGTCTTTAGAGATAGTACGTAGTACCACCCTTGCATAAGGCTGTATTATATTAAATTTACCATATAAAGCAGAAACATTTAAAGATAGCATGTATTTTTGCCCATTAAACAGTTTATCTGTAAATAATAATCTTTGATAATTAAATACCCCTTCATTCTCCTTCATCACAGGATCATTACCACTCAAATAAGCATAATTAGAAGAAATTGTAGCAAAATCATCCTGTCTAAGCTCTCTTATATTTTCATCCCATCTAAGTAAATAAGCACTATCAATCCCAAAAATAAACAATTCATAATAATTTTCTATTGGAGGATCGTCTAATTGAATAAAAAAACTAGCATAAGACGTAGAACCTTCATATCCTCCTGGCCAAACAAAATATACCGTATCAATAGTACCAGCAGATGCAGGGATGTGTGTAGTTGCTTCTGCCTGCAAACCACTTCCATTGGCTATTATCCGATATTCTTCGCCTACTGTTGGATAAATATTTGAAACAAAATGCCCTGTATCGTTGGGCAAAACGTTTTCTAACAGCGTGCCATTATTCCAAATCTGCACACTACCGTCGGACACACTGGCATCGTCCGAAAACATATCCGTAGTTTTTCCTACAAAAAACTCCATCAAGCTATCTGGCGTAATGTAACTACTCACCACCAGCGAAGGATCTACCTCTTGAAGGTCATCATAATCGACTGGCGTGATGCAAGATGGTAATAAAAGTATAAATAGGAGTATTTTCTTCATTTTATAGATTCTAATTGGTAGGAAAATGATGTATATCCAGCAAACACACCATAGCCATTTTCAATATTTGTATACACATCTACAGGGCTACCAAAAAGTTGCATTTTTGCTAACTCTTCTATTGAAGGAGATTCTATACGCCCTTGATTGAACCAATGCTCATGTAGCGATTTTCGATATAAATAGTAGTCTCTTGAAACTGTACGCAATGTTACTATTTCGCAGGAATACCTCATGCCCATAAGAGAAAAAACTTTAGCCGAAAGAATATACTTTTGTCCATTAAATAATTTATCTGTAAATAATAAGCGATCTGTACGATATAATCTATCTTCATTCTTAATTACAGGATCATCGCTAATAATATCTGTATATCTATAGCTTACTCTTTCAAATACAAAAATAAGCTCTCCTGATTCACTTACTCTTAGTGTATGAATACTATCAAGACCGAAGACAACTAATTCGTAATAATTTTCTGCTATAGGATCATCAATTGTGATAGAGTAAGACTTATATGTTTCATTTCGGTTATCATCATGTCCTCCAGGCCAAACAGAGGACACCGTATCAATAGTGCCAGCAGATGCAGGGATACGTGTGCTTGCTTCTGCCCGCAGCCCACTTCCATTGGCTATTATCCGATATTCTTCGCCTATCGTTGGATAAATACTGGAAACAAAATGCCCCGTATCGTTAGGCAAAACGCTTTCTAACAATGTGCCATTGTTCCAAATCTGCACACTACCGTCGGACACACTGGCATCGTCCGAAAACATATCCGTAGTTTTTCCTACAAAAAACTCCATCAAGCTATCTGGCGTAATGTAACTACTCACCACCAGCGAAGGATCTACCTCTTGAATGTCATCGTAATCGACTGGCGTGATGCAAGATGGTAATAAAAATATAAAAAAGAAGTATGTTATTTTTTTTAGCATCTGATGTGAATAATGTTCTAAGATACAATTTTGTATCTTAGAACTTGTTTATGTTTAATCAAAAAGCCCAATTCCACCAACGTGAAGGAACAGCAGTATACGAACAACTAAAATCGACTAATACTTCTGGATATAAATCTCTGCGAGTAGAGAAATTTCCTGCAAAATAAGCTTCATTTAATTCTGCGGCATTTGACCAACCTTCATATGTTTTATAAGTAACTCCCGTACTTCTATTTGTTCTTTGACTTACTGAGAATGGAAACGAATCATACACTAGAGTACCCATCCATTTAGCCATTCTGTGAGTAGTCCCCCATACGGTAATATCTGAAGCATCCGACCACCATCTATTCAAAAATCGATTTTCAGTAAAAACATGCGTATAATAACTTACATAATACCACGTGCCTCCAAAGCTTGGTACATAATCATAATGCTTCATTTTCACATATAAAATAATTTTTTTGTTGTCATCCTGACCTTGAATCCCGTTTCCTTCAGGAACACAAACATCGGTTACTGTGTAGTATGTGTCTTTATATTTTGCACCTTTAGCAACAATAATTCCTTGTTCAAGGTCTGTATCTGCTGTACGTTCAAAAAATTTTACTTTATCAAAATCACCATCAGTAATCATTTTTATTTCATCATAATTATACTGAAAAATAGTATCATTGATGCATACGATATTATTCTTATTCAAAACTTTGGCATAATATGGGGCTGCTGTCTTAAAGTTCAAAAGGTGTTTCTCTTCAATTTGTTCTTCGATTAATTTGCCTGCATTAATCAGTGCATACGTTTCTTCTGAATATTGTTTTAATTCTCCAGACGCTAAAGCAAGTGTAAATTCCTCTTCAGACAATCCCATCTGATGGTATGTATCCCAAAGCTCACCATCAGCAACTGATGCTGGATAACAATAACTATACAAGGATTCGAAATTTAACTCATTTTCTTTTGAAAATAAATTCTCATCACTCTGATTTACATCATCTAAATAAGCATCCAAATCTTTTCTGCTATGTAAAAACAAGCATTTCTTTTTTAAGCTCGACATTGGAAAGATTCAAGTCGTTTTCTGTATTCAGTTCTAGTGTTAAATTAGTATCTTCTTTTGTGCAAGAATAAAAGAATAACAAAGAAACAACGCTAATAATAAGCGTAAAATTAATATATTTTTTCATTATAAATAATTTAAAGGTTAATATTGGCTGCAAAACTAGTCTTTACTTTTTTTTTTACAAAACATTCCACAATATTAAGCAACATAAATTAATTGCATTCACAAAAAAGATAAATTATTAGATAGAAAAAACAACATTACCGAGTATACACATAATTATATAACCTAATTTTCTCAAACGAAGAATCCATGTTAAGGTCGTAAACCTTTCTATTATTGCTTATGCACGAGCACAAAATGATTGTAATTAATCGTTACTGCTCCTAAAAAAAACACCCACCTCGAAAAATATTACCCTAAACTCAATGAAACACACTGGCATTGGTTTGTTCCACCTAATTTGAACTTCGGGTATGATTTGTTGTGAATTTAGATGATTAAAGATCCAGTGGATGCTGCAAGATCTTGATCTTTCTTTAAAAACAAGGAAAACTTTACTAAGGTGTATTTCCTTAATTCAGTAAGTCATCGTATCAATTCATCAAAAAAACAGCAAGCTGTCAGCTAATTTACTCCGCTTTTTTTAAGTATTTGATACAGTAACTATTATTACATGATTCTAATAATATTATATATGCGAATTAAGAGTTAAAAATGTACATTTTATATAAAATTATAATTAATTTA
>JAOZTL010000241.1 GCA_029942205.1 Bacteroidales bacterium
GCGTAGCCATTTGCGCAAAAATAGCAGAATAAGCCACCAGCGTGTTTATCAAGCCAATTTGTGCTTCGGAAATGATGTAGGGAAAAAGGATTCCAGTATTGATAAAACCGAGAAATACGCCTAAATAAGCGTAAAGTGTTCCTTTGATGGATTGTTTTTGGATGATTCCCACAAATAACGGTTTAGTTTGTGTAAAAATACTTACTCGTAATGTAGCGTACAGGATACCATGCTGCAATGTAACCAATCAAAACAACGGTAACGAATACCATTAAAACATCAAAATAAAGTATTTCGACAGGGTAAGCATCTACTAATGAGCTACCAACAAAGCGAATGAGCCCAAATTCTTTTTGTAAAAAGCTCAGTAATAATCCGAAAACGATCCCTAAAATAGTTCCAATAATCGAAATCAACCAGCCTTCATACAAAAAAATTCGTTTGATTAGGCGGTTGGGTGCGCCAAAGTTTTTGAGCATCCCGATGTCGTCTTTTTTGTCGATAATGAGCATGGTGAGCGAACTGACAATGTTGAAAGAGGCGATCAAAATGATAAAAGAGAGAATGAGAAATACTGCCCATTTTTCCGATTCCATTATTTTATACAGCATTTCGTGTTGTTGGTATTTATTTTTAACAGAAAAACCATTTCCAAGCATTTTTTCAATGTTTTTTTGTACTTGATCGACATCGTGCCGTTCGGCCATTTTCAGATCTACAGAACTTACTTCGGTTTTGTATTCGAGTAAGTTTCGAGCAAATTCGAGCGAAGTAATGACGTATTTGGTGTCATATTCCTCATCGTTGAGCGTAAATACGCCCACAGGAAAGGCATACGAGCGGCTAAATGCCGATTCGGCATCAGACGAAAGTTGAATGGTGCGGCGTGGCACCCAGATTTTGAGTGTTCGCAAGCGGTTGGCACTCAACGAAAGGCGTATGGCTACTCCTTTTCCAACAATTGCACCGTGCTTTGTTCCCAAATTGAGAACAAATTCGCCTCCAGTCATTTTTTCATCAATAGGGTTCATTTTTTTAAAATTCTCCCCTACTCCTTTTATTGCACCGATAAACTGTTTGTCTCCATATTCGAACAAAGCGTTTTCTTCGAGTACTTCGTTAAAATAAGCGATTTCGGGCATTTTTTTTATTTTCTCAAATGCAGGAATATCCAACGAAAATACTTTACCTTTCACCAAAGTGATGCGCAAATCGGGATCAAACGGGCTAACAAGGCTTTTGACCAAACTCTCCAGACCATTAAATACAGACAACACCACCACTAAGGCCATAGTGCTGAAAGCAACGCCTGTGGCAGAAATAGCCGAAATGAGATTAATTACATTTCGTGATTTTTTGGCAAATAAATAACGTTTGGCAATAAAAAATGAAAGATTCAAAATGTATTATTTTTTTAATAATTCGTCAATTTTTTCGACATAATCAAGTGAATCATCGATATGAAATTCGATAGAAGGCACTTTACGAAGCTGGTGTCGTGTACGTTTGGCTAATTCGTGCTTAATTTGTTGCGCATTTTGGCTAATGGCTTCAAATATTTCGTCGCGCTTATCTGGCGGAAAAATGCTGATGTAGGCGTGTGCCAAGCTCAAATCGGGACTTATGCGTAAAGTTGTTACAGAAATGATGCTACCTAAAAATTTCGTTCGTGATTCTTTCAAAAAAAAATCGCTTAATTCCTTTTGAATTAAACGGGAGACTTTATTTAATCGAGTACTTTCCATGCTATTTTTGTGTATTTATACCTATCGGAAACAAAATAAATTATTTTTTGCTAAAAATAAGCATTATAATTGTTTTTTTTTTAACAAGTAAAGAAACTATTCTATCGTATTTTTCATCTTTGTTTAATCACTATTAATAAGCAACTTAACAGATAAAAAAACACAAAATCAGTTCCATTTTGCTTTAATCTAAAAAAATAATGAATATAAAAACGTAAAACGTTTGCTTTTTTTACTAAATTAGTTGCAAAATTAATCAATATAGCCAGAGTTTTTATTAATAAATACATTTTTTTTTCAACAAAAATCTACTCAACTAATAATAAGCGACTTACAAAATAAATATTCATAAAGATCATGCTCAAGATCATCATTTTAATACACTAAAAATATGAATTATTCTAAGCAGGTAAAATATCGTATTCTTTTATTTTTTATTTTTATCTTCTCTCATTTTTTTTCTTTCGGACAAATACGAATAGACTACACGGATTATCCAACAGCAGGACGCAATTATGTAATTGCAACCGATTTCATAAAAGACGATATTCTGCTAGAAAGTTTTGGGTCTGGCGAATTAGATTTCACAGCCGTCCAGCCCGATCAATTCGATACTGTTCGGTTTTTACCTCGTCTAAAAACACGCTATGGCAGGCGTTTTCCTGATGCCAATTTAGTAATTTATACGTCTCGTAGCAAGGCAATTTATCTAAAAGTGGATAATGATGCTGCGCACTGTGTTGGTGTAATTGGCGATTATCTGGAAATGGGTGCTCCTGTGTTGATTAATTACTCGAAACCAACCTCTTTCTTGCCTTTTCCGACACAATTGTACGAGTCGCATAGCGATACGATTATCGAGCATTTCATTTCTCCCATTCGCCGTCAAGGAGCAGACTCGATACGTGCCAATATCGAAGTTATTGAAGACAGCCAAATAGATTCGGTGATGACTATACGCACGCCTTATGGAAAATACCGAGCGATTAGGCGTAAATTGACCATCCGAAAAAAAATAGTTGCGTCTAAATACTCGATGTATGGTTGGACTCCTGCAGCGGAATATTCCAAACGGATCAAACGTGTGATTTATCAATGGTATACCGAAAAAGGCGGACTCCCAATCGTAGAACTGGAAGTGGATCACAAAAATCATGTAAAATACATCAAATACCAATACGATGAGCCTATGAAACTTAGCTTTCGGGCTCGCCACGTGCATTGCAAAGGAGCAAGCTCGGCAATTGTGGATTTGACGGTTACGGGCGGCATTCCTGATTATCAATTCGAGTGGTCTACCAACCAGAACGTGCAAGACCTGTACCTTGTACGAGCAGGAACGTACACCGTTTCGGTTATCGACAACCGTGGGCGCAAAGTTACCGAAAAATTCACAGTAACCGAACCCGAATTACCTTTAGAAGCCACTGCTACTCAGTATAATGTGTCGTGTAAAAATGCAGAAAATGGTTCTATCGATTTACAAATAAAAGGTGGTACACCTGAATACAAAATAAGCTGGACAAACGGTTTGGATTCCAGCAAAATCAGTAACTTAACACCAGGCGAATATCGAGTAAAAATTATAGATAAAAATAAATGCGTGCTACAAGACACTTTTGTCATTAGCGAACCACCGCTAGAGCTGAGTGCCGTAGGACAAGCATACAATGTAAGCTGCTACAATGGCAGCAACGGGCGTGTCGAGCTTTTTATCGACGGTGGAACAGCCCCTTACGATGTACAATGGACTAACGGTGCATTCAATAAAAACATCGAAAAGCTTACAGCAGGCGAATATACAGCCACCATTATGGATAAAAATGGGTGTGCATTAAGCAAAACAATCAAAGTCAATCAGCCAAGTACACCACTCGAAATAAGTACAAAAAAAACAGACATACACTGTTATGGCGATCATAATGGGAATATCAATTTGACCGTGAAAGGCGGCATTCCTGATTATAGCTTTGCATGGACAACTGGCGACGAAACACAAAATATCGAAGGATTAACGGCAGGCGAATACTCCGTGAGTGTAACTGATAATAGTGCTTGTACGGTACAAAAAACGATTACGATCATTCAACCACAAAGTCCATTATCGGTGATGCATCAAAAAGTAGACATTACGTGCTTTGGTTACGATAATGCATGGATAGAGCTAAGCCCATCGGGTGGAACTGCCCCGTACAAGTATGAATGGTCGAACGGAGCAAGCAAAAAGAAACAAAAAAAACTCATTGCAGGAGATTATTACGTAAAAATATACGATAAAAATGGCTGTATTGCTCGAGATACCATCGAAATAAAATCGCCAGAATCGGCTTTATCGCTTAATTATGAAAAACAAGATAATGCGTGCAAAGGAGACCGAGAAGGCTACATTCATGTGGAAGTGAGTGGTGGCTCGCCCGAATATTTTTACAATTGGTCGGTCGATAGTCAATCGCCCAATATTGATAGTTTATCTGCAGGAAAGTATGAATTAACCATCCGAGATCAAAGTAACTGCGTGCTCGAAGAAAAAATAGAGATTTTAGAGCCAAAAAACAAACTTGTGATTAAAGAACATCAAACAAGCCCTCTCTGTTTTGGGCAAGACGATGGACAAATAGAACTCAGCATCAGCGGAGGCGTTCCTGGTTACGAGATTATGTGGTCAAACGGAGCAGATACAGAAAGTCAATATGGATTAGCTCCAGGTACATACAGCTATGCCGTAAATGATCAAAATAATTGCGAAATAGACAAGGAAATAGTAATTATTGAGCCAAAAGAGATTCATATTTTTTATGAAGTAACCCATCTTAGTGCTTCCGAACGAGGCGGCGAAATTGAAATTAGTATTGACGGCGGAACAAAACCTTACGTAATTATTTGGAATGACGGAAGCTCCAATAAATCATTAAGAAAATTAAAGCCTGGTATTTATCAAGTAACGGTCTCTGATTCAAATGGTTGTTTTGTAAAAGAAGATATTGAAGTAAAAAGATAACAAAAAAAACAGCATTATTTTGCTATTTCCAATTTTAGTACTTATATTTGCATTGTTGTTTGAGTAGAGATGTGAATTTGTTGTGTATTCATGTCTGTTTTTTTGTTTCATAACTTTGGAGCCCTCTAATTTAGAGGGCTTTTTTTTTATTCCAAATCGTAAGAAACTTGCAATAAAAAAAACGGTAATTTCACAAAAACTATTCTTCTGCAAATACTTCATAATGGATTACCTTTTCTTCAAAATCAAGCAAGAATTTTTCATCTTCGGGATAATATTTTGCCTTTTCAAAATCGTCTCCCGCAAAATTCTTAATAACATCAATGTTTTCCCAAAACGTAATTAATGTGACGTGTCCAACATTATCTTTTATATTTCTTAGGAAAGTCAGCTTCACAAAACCCTTTGTTTTCTTATAATCTGGTATTGCTTTGCTTTTCATAAACTCTGAGTATTCGTCAAAATCTTCAACTTTTATTTTTCCGTGCCAAATTCTTGCAATCATTTAAGTGTTTTTTTATTTATTAGATTAATCGTCAATTTTTAAACTGAAATCTTCAAATTATTTTGTTTTTCTTGTTTTCATTATCAAATTCCAAAAGGAATTAGATTCGGTTTTCTAAATGTGGAGAAGTCAGCCGATATTAGAACAACTCGTTGAAGGACTTACGTTGTATTGTTCCAGTATGATATGAAGGCAAAAACGTAATAATTTTCTAGCCTGCCGTATACGAGAACCGTACGTACGGTGGTGTGAGAGGTGTACTGGCTACCATTT
>JAOZTL010000242.1 GCA_029942205.1 Bacteroidales bacterium
ATTGAATTTTAGGCACTTTTCAAAAACCAACAAAAAAAGACTTAGTCAGAAAATTTTTTTTCTTTGTACTTTTAACCTACGACTTTCTATTTTTTACTCTTTTTTCAATACCGTTTTCCGTATGCTGCTTGCAAAAAATGGCTAATTTCTACTTCTAATGCTTTTAGATGCTTGTGAGTAAATGCAAAATAGACAATAATAGGCAAAACAACGCCTAAGAGAAATAAAAGTACTGTAAATACAATCCGCTGACTTAAATAAGGAAAATTACCTACGATAAGTATTTTTCCATCAGAAATTGTCATGTTTGCACCTATAAATAATGATTTTTTGATAACTAATGAATTTCTTGAATCTATTTTGAACGAATAATTAGGAAAATGGCTTTCTAATTTATTTTTCGCTTCATGAAGATTTATCTGCTTTTGTTTAGTTTTTATTTTCACATTTTTATTTTTTAAGATCTTCGATCTATTTTCAGACTTCGTCTTTTTTGATATTTTTTTGACAAATTATTGATGCAAATTAGTAAATTATGCCTAGATATATGTAATTATATCAATATATATATAGTAAATTATTAAAATACAACTATACGGATGAGCAACATCAAAAAGGACGAAGATCTACAAATATTTGTTTTTTAGATAAAAAAATGAGAGTTTGAAAACCATTAAAAAATGATTAAACAAGGTGCGCAACCATCCGTAGTGGCGTTTCATGATTGTAAATCGCTCTTTCAAGCTTGGCAATAAATATTGGCTTGTTGTGCCGCCATCCATGAATTTTGCCAAAATCAGATTGGTGTTTTTTATTGTTTTTGCTCTTTTTAATGCTTTCACCGCCCAATCAAAATCTGCCGAATATTTATATTCTAGTACATAAGGCTGTACTATTTCTTTTTTCACAATCATGGCTTGGTGGCTCACTTTCATTCCTTTAGAAAAGCTCATCCAGTTTAATTTTTGAGGAGCTTTGTGGCGGCGCATGCCTATTAGTTCTTCATTTTCGTCGATCAATAAGGTTTCGCCATAATAAAAATCAGCAAAAGAAGTTTCCTTCGACAAAATTTGGTTTAAACTTGTCAGTGAATAAATCAAATCACCAGAATTAATGAACCAAACATAATCGCCTGTTGCAAGCTTTAAACCCTTGTTCATGGCATCATACAGCCCATTGTCAAATTCACTCACCCAATAATCGATATAATCTGTGTATTTTTTGATAATTTCTATTGTTTCATCTTCTGAATCTCCGTCTATAATGATGTACTCAATATTTACATACGATTGATTAATAATGGATTGTATCGTTTTCTCTATCCATTTTTCACTATTGTAAACCACCGTAATAATACTTACAACTGGCTTATTTTCTATGTATTGTCTGCTTAGTTTTGGTTTTAACCGAATGCCTCCTTCTTGCATAATTAGCTCTTGTTTAATGATTTGTATAGATCCGAATACCGCTTTGCCACTTTTTGTTCCGAAAAATTATCTTCTACTTTTTTTCGTGCATTCTCTCTAAATGATAAATAATCGGCAGCATCCAGTACGTGTAAAATTCCGTTTGCTAAATCTTCACTCGACTTATAATCAGCTAAATAACCGTTATTTTTATGATCGATCATTTCGGGAATTCCACCAGTGTTGAATGCAACTACGGGCGTTCCACATGCCAGCGATTCCATCACCGTATTGGGCAAATTATCTTCTAGCGATGGGAGAATGAACAAATCCGAAAGGGCATAAATTTCGGCAATTTGTTGCACATTATCCAAATATCCAAGGGTATGCACAGGCAGCGAAATCTCTTGAAGTGTTTCTTTAGATGACTTCCCGAAAACGATTAACTCATAGTCGTTTACCGATTCCTTATGTTTGGTTGAAAGCAGTTGAATGGCTTCAATAAAATATCGAATCCCTTTTCGCTTATCCGAAACATTGGCTGCTGCAAAAAGAATTAACTTTTTATTGATGTGCAATCCATACTTTTCTCGAAGAACGGCTTGTTTTTGTGGTTTAAACAAGTCGGTATTTATTGGATTTGGAATCGAAACAATGTTGAATGGAGACAATAAGTTACTTTCTTTGGCTTTCCTGCCTAGCCATTGACTACATGTAACGATGGTGATATTCTTATTTTTGTATGCTTTTTGTTTGCGTTGGAATACTTTAGTTGATAAATCTGGTTTTTTTGGGTTTTTCAGGAAATGGCAATTGGCACATTCTGTTTTATAATTTTCACATGCACCTGCATAATGACAGCCGCCTGTGAATGCCCACATGTCATGTAATGTCCAAACGATGGGTTTGTTTAATTGTGTTAATTCAAGCACATTTTCAACAGAAAGATAGCCTTGATTAAACCAATGTAAATGAAGTATTTCTGATGCTTGAATGAAAGTGTTACTTGAAATATTTTCACCACCTTTGCCTATTGAAAAAGCAAAACGGACTTCCTTTGATTTTTCGTATGGAAGAAACAATAAACGTTCAAGAATGAAGTGGTATAGATTTGTCCATTTTTTCCAGCGTGTGTCGCTTGTCGAGATGATTTTGGTGTCATCGCTATGTTTTTCTTGCACCAGCATTTTCACCAAAACGCCTGATTTTGAGAGTGCTTGCAGCAAACGATTGGCTGCAACAGCAGCTCCGCCTTGTGTGTCGCTTTTATTGATGAGTAAAATGTTCATTTTAATTGATACTTACATCACGAGTAAAAAAATAATCTTTTGTTAGGTGGTAAAAGTAATACAAAAAAGCTTTTCAACAAGAAAGTTTGTTGCATTAAATAAAAAACTGTAATTTTAGAAGATATTCAGACTTCGTCTGTTTTAAATATTTATTTATGGACATTTTTTGATAAATGGTCAATATGAATCAGTCAGTTATGTTTAAATACGTGCAATAATGTCATGTAGTATGATGAAATATTAAAATCTAATCATATAAATATACAAAATAATAAAACAGACGAAGTCTGATAACGATAAAAAAATAAATTAGCGATGAGTTACATAGTTGTGGATGTTGAAAGTGATAATGGAAGCCCTGCAAATGGCAGCATGGTGTGCTTTGGAGCGGTTTTGGTTAAGGATTTAGAGCAGACTTTTTATGGACAAACAAAACCAATAACCGATAATTGGAATAGTAACGCATTGGCAATAAGCGGTTTTTCGAGAAAGGAACACGAGCAATTTGATTCGCCCGAAATGGTTATGAAAAATTTTGCAACATGGATTGAAAAAGTAAGTGATGGAAAGCCAACGTTTATTAGTGATAACCCTGCTTTTGATTGGCAATGGATTAACTACTATTTTCTGAAATATTTAGGGCACAATCCGTTTGGTTTTTCTGCACGGCGAATTGGTGATTTATACTGTGGAATGAAAAATGATGCATCCAAAAATCGAGAATGGAAAAAGAAATACCGAAAAACAAAACATACGCATGACCCTGTTGATGATGCAAAAGGAAATGCTGAAGCATTATTAGCCATGCAAAAAATGGGCTTAATGATTAATTTTTAAGTCATGTTAAATAAATTAAAAACTTTAAAAACTAAAAAAATATGAAAAGAATTGTTACTTATTTTTTCGCTGTTTCATTATTATTATTCACCTATTCTTGCAGTAATTCAGAAACTGATACTACTGATTATGACGGAAAAGACAGTCTTACAGAGGTAGAGAAATTGGATGTAGAAAAGTATTATTTAGGTCTTTATGATGGAAAAGACGTTTTAGAATCGGATAATAACATTTTTCATCGGGGCGATAAAGTTTATTTTTCGCTTGAAAATGTTACTGGCTTACAAAAAGGTGCAGATGATTTATATTACATCGATTTGAGTTTGGAAGTAAAAAATGAATTGGGAGAACTAGTTGCCTCACACTCTGATGTATACGGAGACAAAGGACATCGAGATTTTGAACAAGGCGTGGTGAAACAGCCATTTGTATTTTTTGCAACGGATGCTGAAATGCCTATTGGTAGTTATATTTTTACGCTCGAGATTCACGATAAAGTGGTGAAAGACAGCATTATTTTAAACAAAGAATTTATTTTGGAATAGCCGTTTCTTTGTGCAATATTCGCAATATTTTGTTTCCTCTACTCAAAATTGCTGGTTGTTGTGCTTCTTCGAGTAAATTTTCAAGAATATGGATTAATTCATTTTTTAGAATTGGCTCTTTGTTTGATAATTGATACAAAATATCCATCGAATATACTTGAACAGCAATGCTTTGCCCTGATTCAACAAAATCGAAGGCTGTGTTTAGTAATATCGAAAATACTTTTTCGCTATAATCGGGAGGATACAAAGTAAATATTTTCGCCAAACTGCGCCTACTGCCTACTTGTTGTAAATTTGGCCATTTTTCGGCTAAATTTTCAATAAATGGTTGTAATAATAACGGATCTTCTTGACAACAAAGTGCGAGCACACGACCAGCATTAGCTGAAATTCGGACTTTATCGCTCAACAGAATAACAACAAAATCGCTGATAAATTCTGGCTTTTCAAGCAACATTTGTGCGGTCATGTCTGCTACTTTTCGAGTGCTATCGTTTAGTAAATCATTGAAATCCATACTTATACATCTATTTCGACTACCACAGGGCAATGATCCGAATGTACGGCTTCGGACAAAATCGAAACGGCTTGTATTTTTTCATCCAGATTATCTGTAACCATGTGATAATCAATGCGCCATCCTTTGTTTCGTTGTCGGGCAGTAGCTCGGTAGCTCCACCAACTGTATTGATGTTTGGCTGGGTTTAATTTCCGAAAACTATCCACGTAGCCGTCATCTACAAATTCCTGAAACCATTCACGCTCTTCGGGTAAGAAGCCCGATGTTTTTTGTTGCTTTTCTGGATTATGAATGTCTATCCATAAACGACAAATGTTATAATCTCCTGACAAAATTAGTTGCGGGCGAGTTTGACGTAATTCGTTTACATAATTATGAAAATCACTGAGCCATTGCATTTTGAATGCTTGTCGCTCTGTTCCACTCGATCCAGATGGATGATAAGCACTTACAACCGAAATTTCACCAAAATCGGCACGCAAAAAACGCCCTTCGTTGTCATATTTTTCTATTCCCATGCCGTACTCCACGTGGTCTGGCTTTGTTTTGCTTAAAATTCCTACGCCGCTGTATCCTTTTTTTTGTGCCGAAAACCAATAACAATGATAGCCTAATTTTTCAAAGCCTGTTTGATCTATTTGTTCTTCTTGCGCTTTGGTTTCTTGGATACAAAGCACATCGGGAGCTTCGTGTGCGAGCCAACCAAGAAAATCTTTTTTGAGTGCCGCTCGTATGCCGTTCACGTTGTAGGATATTATTTTCATTATTTTGTGTTTTAAGATCTTTGCTTGTTTGATATTGTTTACTTCTACTTTACGAAGTTTTCTTTAATTTATTATTAGTAATTTATCTCTT
This sequence comes from Bacteroidales bacterium, assembly GCA_029942205.1. Taxonomy (GTDB): domain Bacteria; phylum Bacteroidota; class Bacteroidia; order Bacteroidales; family JAOZTL01; genus JAOZTL01. The sequence goes on from JAOZTL010000242.1 coordinate 5,456, forward strand.
TTTTGAGATTTATTAGACAAAAGATTTTAGTAGAAAGTAGAAAGAAAAGCAGCATATTTTAGGC
>JAOZTL010000243.1 GCA_029942205.1 Bacteroidales bacterium
TAATAAAACAAAAACAATACAATTAAATACTATATTTTAATAAAAAAAATCCTTTTTTTCAAGAAAATATGAAATTTTATTTTTTTTATTTTTTTCGTAAATTTATGCCACAATTCAGACTTTGTCTATTTTGATATTTTTTTTTTGACAAATTATCAATGTAAATCAGTAAATTACGCCTAAATTACGTACAATTCAAGCAGTGTAATAAATCGTTAAAACATAGCTATATAGATGAGCAAAAATAATAAAACAGACGAAGTCTGCAATTATATTATCTTCACTAAAAAACTTAAAAGCTAAAGCACATGAAAAAAAACTCAATCTTTATTTTTTTACTTATTTTCATATTTTCAAGCTCTTGCAAAACACAAAAGCCTGTCAGTACGCCATACAAAGATGCTGTGGAAATTAGCATGAAAAAATCATATCCTTCGGGCGAAAAAATAGAAATAGTATTAAATAATATTTCGGGCAGCGATCTGGTTTTGTATAAACCAAGTATGACAGAGATAGAAAAACAAGAAAATGGAGCATGGAAAAATGTTCGGATTTTGTATTGCCCGTGTGGTGCTTCTTGTCCGCCTCCTGCCGATAAAATAACGATTCCGAAAGCAGGAAAGCATTTACTAAACTGGAATCAGCTCGAAAAATGGTGTGGTGCAGAAAATCATGCAGGTATCCCCAAAACAGAATCGAAAACGGTTGCTGCTGGTAATTATCGAATAAAAATAGGCTTTATGGCTGAAAATAAAAAAAGACAAATAATTTATCACGAATTTACTATACAATAGTTCGTTAAATTATGAATTATAAATTAAAACACAGATTTTCAACAACTTATCTTAAACAAATAATACTTTTCAATTTCCTGTAAATCAAACACATACAGAAACTTAACGAAGTATTGATTTATATACACCTACTTAAATAGGTCTAAGACCTTAATTAATTATCTAAAAAATATACCAATGAAAAAAATTCTACTATTCACAACTTTTCTACTGATCAGTTCGCTCCTATTTGGACAATGGTTGCCGAATATGGACAAGGAAACAGATCTTGATCAAAAACTCAATTTCCATCAAATTCAAAAAGAATTTCAAGATTATTGGGCACCATTCAATCTTGTAAATGGAAAATACATCAACCAAGATGGGAAATGGATAAAAGCAGCTGGCTGGAAACAGTTCAAACGCTGGGAATGGTACATGGAATCGCATGTAAATAATACAACAGGCGAATTTCCGACCACTTCGACAGATATTGAATGGGAAAAATACAAAGCGAGCCTTCCTAATTTTAAAAGTACGGCTTCTACTGGAAATTGGGAGAATTTAGGCACAAGCACCTCTAAAGGAGGCTATGCCGGAATCGGGCGTATTAACTGTATCGCCTTTCACCCAAGCGACCTGAATACGTACTGGGTAGGAACTCCTGCTGGCGGCTTGTGGGGCACAACCGACAATGGAGCGAATTGGACACCGATGACCGACAATGAAAATGTGATAGGTGTTAGTAATATCATTATTCCTTCGGATTTTGCAACTTCCAACACCATTTACATTGGTATGGGCGACCGTGATTCTTGGGATACTCGAAGCACTGGAATACTAAAATCGACCAACGGTGGTGCATCATGGAGCAATACAGGGCTAATATTTACGGCTGCTGATGGCAAAATGGTATACAAAATGTTACTTGACCCAAATGACGACACGCACCTGATCGCCTCTACTTCTTATGGAGTATACGAAACCACCAATGCTGCTACTAGCTGGACATTACTAAGTTCTTCTACTAATATTTTAATTGATTTGGAATACAAACCAGGAGATTTCAGTACGTTATACGGCTCAAGTAAATACGGCGATGTTTATAAATCAACTGACGGCGGAAATTCATGGACAAAAAAATTGGACACAAGCGATGCAAGAACCATGATTACAGTAAGTGCTGATGATCCAACCCGAGTTTATGCAATCGTTACGAATGACGACAATGGCTTGGCTGCTGTTTATAAATCAACAGATAGTGGTGATAATTACTCGGTAGTACTTGATGGAGCAACTCTCAACCCGATGGGCTATGATTATGAAGGCGAAGAAACTGGTGGACAAGCATTTTACGACATCGCATTTGAAAGTTCACCAACGGATGCGAACATTCTTTTTGTTGGCGGAATAAACACTTGGCGATCCATCGATGGTGGTTCTAACTGGTCGATAGTATCGCACTGGTGGGGCGATCGTACAGCAGAAGTTCATGCGGATAAACACAAACTGATTTATCGCAGCAATGGCGATTTATTTGAAGGAAACGATGGCGGAATTTATATTTCGAGTAATAATGGAACATCATGGACAGACAAAACCAATGGCCTTGTAATTAGTCAAATATACCGATTAGGCGTTTCGCAAACAGAAGCAGGAACCATCATCACAGGCTTGCAGGATAATGGATCAAAACTATTGGACAATGGCACATGGGCTGACGTAAAAGGTGGCGATGGTATGGAATGCCTTATTGATTACACCAATGCCGACATCCAGTACGGCACTTACACATACGGACAGATAACACGAACAACAGACCGCTGGGCTAGCAATAAAACAAACATCAACGAAAACATAGGCGATGGCACACTAAAAGGCTCTTGGGTAACTCCTTATATTATAGACCCTACGGATCATAACACACTTTATGTTGGTTATGCCGATATTTGGAAAACAACGGACAAAGGAGATAATTTCACCAAAATATCCACCATGAATTCGTATGATAAGCTACGCTCAATGGCTGTTGCTCCTTCCAATACGCAATATTTATACGTTGCCGATTTAAGTACTGTTTGGGTAACAAAAAACGGTGGCAGCTCTTGGACAGACGTTACAGGAACACTACCAACAGGGAGTAATTCAATCACTTACATTGCCGTAGACTATAAAAACCCCGAAAAAGTATGGATTACGATGGGCGGTTACGATGGACAGCGAATTTTTGAATCAACCGATGCAGGCTCTACATGGACGAACATTTCTACTGGGCTTCCACAAATACCAACATTATGCGTCGTTCAAAACAAACAAGCAACTACCAACCAGCTATACGTAGGAACAGACGTTGGTGTTTATGTAATGAATGAAGGCGAAACATGGACGCTTTATAATACAGGTTTGCCTAATGTGGTTGTAAACGAGCTAGAGATTTATTACGATGTAACAACACCTGCTAATAGTCGCTTAGTAGCAGCGACTTACGGACGTGGATTATGGCAATCAGAACTGGCCGTAAGCACTCGCTCCGATGTGGATGCTTCTATAAGCGAAATTAGTGCTCCCGAAGAAAAAACGTACTGCTCGTCGGCTAATATTACGCCTACCGTTAAAGTACAAAATAAAGGAAATTTCACTCTCACCAGCTTTACTGTTTCGTACTCCATTGATGGCGGTACAGCTGTAACTCAAGACTGGTCAGGCTCTTTGGCTACAAACGAAATAGCCACTGTTACCTTTGCTGCCATAGATTTAACAGAAGGCAATCACAGTTTTGTTGCCAACGTATCAGCACCAAATGGAACGGCTGACCAAGACCTTAGTAACGATAGCAAAACAGTTGCTTATAGTTTATCAGGCAACTCTTTCCCGCTAATCGAAGGATTTAATTCAGATGCTGCTCCTTCTTGCTGGACTACCGAAACAGTAACAAATACAGGAAGCGAATCGCCTGAAATTCTTATTGTTACTAGCGGTTCAAACCCTACTGTTTCGCCTTCAGAAGGCTCGCACATGCTCAAATTTAATTCATTTGATGCAGATGCTGGTAATCAAATACGCTTGGTAACTCCACCATTTGCAACGACTGGCGTAACAGGCGCTTTTGTTAATTTCAAATGGAACTTGGATGAGAATTACGACACAGCAACCGACAACGTACAAGTACAGTGGTCTACCGACGGAACAACTTGGAGTGATGGTGATACTTACCAACGCTACGATGCCAGTAATTCAGGCTGGTACAACATGTCGTATGCATTGCCTGCTGGTGCTTTAGAGCAAAGCAAATTGTATGTCGGATTCTTGTTTACTTCGGCTTATGGCGCAAATTGCTACATGGACGATATTCGGATTCAAACGGATAATACAAGTAGCTTGATTTTACAAACAACAGCTAATAAGCAAATTAAGATTTATCCAAATCCATCAAACGGGCTATTAACCATTTCGTCGTCCAAAAGTATTCAACACATGAACGTACAAATTCATGACGTAAATGGACGCTTGGTTTATACGAAAGATTATCAAAATTCAACAACAAATAGCATCGATTTGAGAGATCAAGCCAAAGGAATGTATTTCATCAAATTGAAAATAGATAACGAAATTATTCAATCAAAAATCGTTATTGAATAAGGTCTTCGACCTATTGATGTTGCTTACGCAATTCTTAAATTTCAAATAAATTACTGGCTTAAAAAGCTTAGTCTAAGTGCGTAAGCAACATCAAAAAAGGCGAAAACCTTAGCCACAAATGTTATTATCATTTGTGGCTTTTTTTGTACATTTGCATTTAAGCACTTCGTGCTATTTGATGTTGCTTATGCATTTATATAAATCTTTAACAATCAAGAATTTATACTAAATTGTGGTAATAATTATGATTCTAAAAATGATTTATTTTTTGTTTTATTGATGCACAAAATTCTTACATAGCCTAGCTACGGAATAATTTTGTAAAGAAGATAAAGCGAAAAAAAACATTTTGTTTTCATAATTATTGCAGTATTTTAGTATACAAGCAATTTAAAATAAAAAGATGCACTTACTTATGTATTTACTCAAAACAAAAGGTATAGGAAAAATTCCAGATCAGTACCAATTGCGCAACGAGCAATTTGAAATAGTGGAATTATTCAAAGAATCTGCTATCAATAAAATGACAGAAAAATACAAACTAAATAAAAAATGGCTTGGGAAAATACAACAAATCCCTTACGGACAATTAACAAAAATCGACTAAATGCCTATCAATCAATCAATTATAGAATTACAGAATGTTAGTATTTATCAAAAAGAACGCATCGTATTGCATCAAGTGAACTTAAATATTCGCAAAGGTGAATTTGTTTATCTCACAGGCAAAGTGGGTAGCGGAAAATCGAGTTTATTGAAAACGCTTTATGCCGAAATGCCTCTGTTACTGGGTGATGGACAAGTTGCTGGTTTTGATCTAAATGCTCTATCACACAAAGAAATTCCGCTATTAAGACGTGAATTAGGAATTGTTTTTCAGGATTTTCAATTACTTACCGATCGAAATGTATACGAAAACATGAAATTTGTACTAAAAGCGACAGGATGGAAAGATGAAGATCAAATCGATATTCGTATCAAAACAAGCTTAAAAAAAGTAAATTTAGAAGAAAAAGAAGACTCGATGCCACACGAGCTTTCGGGTGGCGAGCAGCAACGAG
>JAOZTL010000244.1 GCA_029942205.1 Bacteroidales bacterium
CTGCTTTAAAAATCATGCCAAATTACAATATTTTCACCAACAATGTTCTGGAATAAAGCAGAAGACCTTAGGAACGCAAATTAAAAACATATAACAGTTATACCGTTCTTATGTCCTTTAACTTCCTTTAAAAAATCCTTTAATTGCTGTGCTATTGGCAGATTTTTTAAGTCGTTAAAAAACAAAGCAAGTTCGCCTAACTATTATAACTTATTTAATTCATGTTCCTTACACAATTTCTATCAAAGAGTATTTCTTTTTTCCTTGTCTAATCAAAATGTACTTTTCCTTAATTAAATCGCTGGAAGTAAATACACGTTCCACATTTTTCTCTTTTTCTTGATTAATACTTAAGCCATTGTCTTTCATCAATCTACGTAATTCACCTTTGGAAGCAAAAACCTTCGTTTTCTCGGCAAGCAAATCTAAAATAGAAATACCTTTTTCGAGTTCATTTTTTTCTATTTCAAATTTAGGTACACCATTAAAAACAGCCATAAAAGTAGAATTATCCAGCGTTTCGATTCGATCAATACTACCGTTTTTGAACAATATCTCGGAGGCATCCACCGCTGTATCGTATGCTTTCTGGGAGTGCGTCATTACGGTAACTTCCTTAGCCAAACGCTTCTGCAAACGTCTGTTGTGCGGCGCTTGTTGATGCTCTTCGATAAGGCTTTCTATTTCTTGTTGCGTCAAGAAAGTGAATATTTTGATAAATTGCTCGGCATCTTCGTCGCTTGTGTTCAACCAAAACTGATAAAATTCGTAAGGGCTTGTTTTTTCAGGATCGAGCCACACGTTTCCTTTTTCGGTCTTTCCGAATTTCCCACCATCCGATTTCGTTATCAGTTTAGTAGTCAAGGCATACGCTTTCCCGCCAGCTTTTCGTCTGATAAGTTCTGTTCCTGTGGTGATATTTCCCCATTGGTCAGATCCGCCCATTTGCAGCTTGCAAGCGTTATTTTGGTACAAATGCAGAAAATCGTAGCCTTGCACCAATTGGTAGCTAAATTCGGTAAAAGAAAGCCCGCTGGCATCTTGTCCGTCGTCGAGTTTTCCCATTCGCTTTTTGACCGAATCTTTCGCCATCATATAGTTTACACTAATGTGCTTACCTACGTCCCGAATAAACTCTAAGAAACTAAATTCCGACATCCAGTCGTAATTATTCACCATTTCGGCTTTATTCGGAATGTCTGATTCAAAATCGATAAAATGCTCCAATTGCTTGCGAATACCAGCCAGATTTTTATTTAAGATCTCGGTAGTTAGCAAATTTCTTTCTTGCGATTTTCCCGATGGGTCGCCAATCATCCCTGTAGCTCCACCTACTAATGCAACAGGCTTATGTCCTGCCAGTTGAAAGCGTTTGAGCGTAATCATTTGCGATAAACTACCGATGTGCAACGAGTCCGACGTGGGGTCGAAACCGATGTAAGCGGCAGTCATTTCTTTTTCGAGTTGTTCATCGGTACCAGGCATAATGTCATGAAAAATGCCTCGCCACTTCAATTCTTCTATAAAATCAATCATGTATTCTAATTAAATTACCGTTTGTGCTTTTTTAGCATCCAAACGATTGATTACTCTACCATAAACAATAAGCGCAACGGCTGCAACAAAAGCAATAGCTACGAAATAATACCAGATATAATGGGCATTTGCGGATGCTAATTCCCAAGCTTCGTGTGTTTCAAACAATTTTGGGTCTGGACAGTATTTTTCGAGTAAATATCCAGATAAACCAAATCCTAAAATAGACGAGAGAAATGAGTGTAAATGACTAAAACCTAAATACAAAGCCTCTTCTCCTTTGGGTGCTTGTAGCGAAAAAAACTCAAGAAAACGAGGCGAAATAAACGACTCTGCCAAACCTTGAAAAATAATACCAACAATCATCATCAATGCAACTGGGTGCATTTCCATAAAGCCTAAATTTACCATTCCGTCTTCAATCATGTTTCCAGAAGCCATCGCTAATGCCGATATAGGCATAATAAACATACCAATGGTCATCGAAAATAAAGCCGTGCGTTTACGCATCAATTGCGTAACAAAACCTACGGTAAGCACCACAATTAGAGGGTTTACGTTGGCATACCACGATGGAGATGCACCTTCGCCTGCTAGTCGCAATACGTATTTAGGCATGGTGGCATATAATTGGTGTTGTACCATCCAAAAACCTGTAATGATGATGATTAGCGAAACCAATCGACCATTCGTCAAAACTTTAATAAATGCTGTCCAAATTTGTCCAAATGTTTTACCTTCTCCTTCATGCTTGCTACTTTGATAAAAGAAGTAAATCATGACAAAAGCTAAAAACGTCATTCCAGCCGAGAAATAATTCAAATTAATCAGACCTAAATCACCCATGCTTTCACGTAATGGCTTTACGATGGTTTTACCAGAAAATGCACCTACATTAACCATCATATAAAAAATAGAAAAACCTTGTGCCCGATTTGATTCGGTGGTTTCTTTTGCTACCGTACCAGTAATTACCGATTTGATAAATGAGCCACCAACCATAATCACAAGCATGATTGGAACAATGTTATACCTAATTCCCATGCCTCGCAAGCCAGTGTAGGTAACTTCTTCGCCATATTTCACGAGTCCTTTTGCTTCTAAAACACCAGGAAAAACAGCTAATCCAGCATAACCAACAGTCAGCAATCCGAAAGCAATAAGTAGTGAGTTTTTAAATCCAATTTTGTCTGCCAATGCGCCACTGAAAGTTGGAAGTAAATATAAACCAGCAGAAAAAGATCCTGCAATTATTGCGGCTTCAAAATCGGTAAAAGCTAAAATTCGAGAAAGATAAAGCGTAATAACGATAAAAACGCCGTAGTAGGCTGCTCGCTCGAGTAATTCGACCGAATTGGCTACCCAAAATGCTTTAGGAAAACTTCTAAAACTTTGTGATTTGTTTGTCATATTTTTTATTTTAAAACTTTTGGTATTATTTTAGTTCGGACAAATATAGATATTTATACGTAATAATCGGACGGCTATGAAAAAAAATAAAATGTTCTGCTAATAAAAGCGTTAAATAATAGGCTTTTGTTTTTTTATTAATGGCTAAAAAGAAAGAAAATAAATGATGAAGTGGTCAAAATATGTAGTTTTATTGAATCTTATTTTATTTTTACTGGTAAGCTGTAATACTTCCATTCGACGATTAAATAAAAAAATACCTCGAAAAGATGGAAAAACAGTACATATCAAAGGAAAAGTAATCAATTCATTGCAATTGAATGATTTGAACCTGTTTACGATCAAACGACGAAAACAAACGATAAATGTCGTTACGCCTAATTATTTGCCTATTCGTGGCGAAAGGATAAAAGTAACGGGTGTAGTAAATAATGCGTTCAAATATTCACGATATCCTGTGATGGTAGTCATTATCGAAGATTCAATTGTGCATCGTTCTACGCCAGATTCGGCTTATTTTGTTCGGCAAGAAAGCCAACATTTTAAATTTATTTATTACAACAAAAAAGAGAAAAAATACAAATTAAAAGATAAACGATTTAAGTAAGGCGTGCAATCTACTTGATATTATTTAAAACCATCACAATCAACAACTGCTCAAAAAAATCAAAGACCTTAGTGTAATTTTTTACGTTTAATTAAGTAAGCAATCAGTATATTTTTGAAATCGTCGTGAATATCGGCTTCCACCAAATCAATTTGATACTGCCCACAACGAAGTTTCAATTCCTTTATTTTTTTGTCATAAGCTTCGACATATTTTTTTCGTATTTGACTAGGATTCAAACGAATAGATTCACCAGTTTCTAAATCAACAAATCGGTGCGGACGGTTTGTAAATCGAAATTCAGCTTCGTATTTGCTGTCTTTGACATGAAACAGAATGACTTCATGCTTATTGTAGCGTAAATGCTGTAAAGCTGCAAATAATTCGTTGGTATTTTGGTGCTCCATCATGTCCGAAAAGATAATAACCAGTGAGCGTTTGTGAATTTTATCGGCTATTTCATGCAATAATTCCGAGCTATTGGTTTTTTGATTTAATTTTGCTTGTTTTTCGTAAAGCTTATGCAACTCACTAAAAAGTAATTGAATATGAACTGTAGAAAGTTTTGACGGGGTGTGCAAATTGATTTGTTCCGAAAAAAAAGTAAGACCGACCGAGTCTCGTTGTTTGCGCAAAAGATAAATCAAAGCCGCAGCATTGAATAATGAGAAATTCAGCTTATTTTGTTTTTTTTTATCCAACGGAAACAGCATCGACGACGATTGATCGATAACAATTTGGCAGCGCAAATTGGTTTCTTCATCAAATCGCTTCACAAACAATTTTTCGGTACGAGCAAATAGTTTCCAATCGATATGCTTGGTCGATTCGCCTTTGTTATATAAACGATGTTCGGCAAATTCGACTGAAAAACCGTGAAACGGACTTTTGTGCAAGCCTGTAATAAATCCTTCCACTACTTGTTTGGCTAATAAATCTAATTTGATTACGTCCTGAAAATTTTGTATGTCGAAAATAGAGTCCATGCAGAAAATATTATTTTTTAAGCAAGCTAAGGTAATATTTTTATTTTGATCGGAAAATAAAAAGTTTACTTTTGCTCAAATTTTAAACTAAAATAAATGATAAAAACAATTAATTCAGGGCTATTATTTGCCTTTGGAATTATTCTTTTGACAGGCTCTGGCTGTGTTGTACAAAAAACAGAATCGGCATTGGTCGAGGAAATGTTTACAGGAAAATGGAACATAGAATTATACGAGGAAGATAATTATTTTTCTTCGATAACAAAACACTCTACAAATAAAAAAGAAGGAAAAAACACCACTGAGTACAAAAAAGGAGGAAAATATTATTCTAAAGGCAAAGAAATTGGTGCATGGACTTTAGAAGATAATAACTTACTTTTCTTAGACAAAGGAACAAAATCTGAGCGTTATTACGTAATTTTAAGCATCAGTAATAGTTTTATGGTAAGAAAAGGACCTTTTTATGCCCAATCGCCACACACTAAGAAACAAATTTTTACATTTTATTGTAAAAAAGTAAAATAAATCATCTATCTACCTGATGTTACTTATACATTTATAAAACAATTTACGAGTCCAATATGAAAAGGTAGCTTTTCGAAAATCAACCCTGCCAGCGTTTTGTAATTTACTTAATATAAGTTGATTGATTTTGCAAGTTTTCACAAAATCAACGCTGGCAGATTTTTTAGACCAGACTCATTTCAATGGTTCGTTAATTTTCTATAAATATTTGATTTACAGGATTTACGTAAGTAATATCAAATAAATAGAAGACCTTTTTTGTATAAACCCTCCTACACACTCCACCACAAACACAAACCGCCAAACCCCTCTTGTCTGTTATGCTTCTTTGTATAATGGTATTACATTTAACCGCAAAGTCGCACAAAGTAATTTCGCAAAGTCTTGCTAAGAAAAATCAAAAAA
>JAOZTL010000245.1 GCA_029942205.1 Bacteroidales bacterium
CATGGATTGATTTTAATTTTGGAATTTTTTTAAATCTAAATGCAGATGATAATCTTAAAATTAACCCAATATATGAAAATCTATCTTGGGGACTTATAAAAAAATACTCTATTAATGCAAATTCTCCAAATCGCTCTATTTTAGAAATTTCACTTACATTTTCTCCTAAAGTATTTTCTATTTCCGTTTTTAATATAGAAATTTCTTCTTCAGAAAATTGTTCTAAAATACCTTCCGTTTTTTCTAATTCACTTCCTTCCGACAACTTTGTTTTTTCGCAAGAAACGAAAAATAAGAGAAATATAAAAATCAAGCTTATAAAAGTAATTTTATTATTTTTCATTTTTTTTAATTTTTAATGATTAATGATTAATGATTAATGATTAATGAAGTACTGGAAAAAGATATAACAAATATACTAAAATTAAATTGAGAATCCTAAAAAAAAGATAAAAAAAAATCTTTTCTTAATTACTAAGAAAAGATTTTGTATTATTTCTCTGATTATTTATAGGGTACTCCTATTTTTTAGCTAGTTCATTCGCCTCAAAAAAGTTATCCAGAGTTTCGATTATTTGGTTGTAGTACACGCTAGCAGGTTCTGTACTTTCGTCGTTATACACAATTTGCACATCAATTTCTTCATCAGCAGTATAGAATAGTTCGAGATAGCCAATTTTTTCTTCTTCGGGATACGAATATAAATCCGCCGTAACGTTGTCGTTAATTTGCTGAAGCGAAAGATCATCATCCATTTCTTCAAATGCCTTAGAATCAGCCACTAATTTGACTTTCAATGCAGCATATTGCACAAATCCGTCTACGGAAGCTAGGTCGTCTTTATCTGCGGTAGTAAACACTACTGTTCCACCTACGGACATAATCGTAGTTCCATCACGTGTTAATGCGGCATTTCCTGTCATCGAGATTCCATTGTCGGAGATAGAATAATTGGCAGTAAATGGGTTTGTATACAAAGTAGCCGAAGAACTAACAAGCATTCCTTCAGTATCATAAGATGCCGTAAAATCTAACTCGACTTGACGCACAGCATCCACATACAAATTAGCAACTATGCGTGTAGGCACGTAATAAGAGTCATATTCATCCGTAAATATTTGTTCTTCGACATTAGACACTGTGATGGTTGCATTATTTACCACTCCAGCAGCACCTTCCGATGGATAATTAATCACGATTGCATTGTCTGGTTTTCTAGGACTAACATCCCATGCCTGTGTTTGTACATTCCAGGAGTATGTCCCAACATTTTCGGCAAATCCAAACGATCCGTCTTCCATGGTTGATTTTAATTGTGGGCTAAGTGTTCCTGTTTTAAAATCAAGTTTTACGAACGAAAATAATTCTCTGCTAGATGCAGCTTTCGTTTCATCGCCAAACATGTCGCCCAATTCATTCAAGCCCACAAGTGCGTCCACTCCTTCGGAATTGATAACTGCATCCAAATCGTCATCTAATTGATTTACTGCATTATTCAAAATTGCTTGCGCTTCTTCGGCTTCCAAACCATCCGAATCTTTATTGCAAGCAGTAAATGATAGCACAAAAAAGGCTATTGCTAAGTAATAAGTTATTTTTTTCATTGATTTTATTTTTAAATAATAAAAAACTCTTTAAATATTAACGAATAAATCGTCAATAATAGTACATTCAAATTCTACCTAAATCTGAGATAAAAACATACAAAGCTAGTTATTTTCATCTACAAACTCTTTCTTTTTTGATTAATGGGCATTTATTATTTACCAATGGCTATTATTTTGTTATGCTTTTTTTCTCATCAATTAATAAAATAATATTTATACCCAATAAAAAGATGTCTTATCGTTTAAAGTTTTATTTTTTTGCATATATGAGAATCTTTCGTTATTATTGCAAAATAAAATTGAATTCATGAATTATTCCAATGAAAAAGTAAAGCGACTATTAAAATCAGAATTAGTCAAAAGAGGTATTTCAAACGCTGATCTTGTTTTATTACTAAAACAGGAAGGAATTAATGAAACCCAATCAAGTATTACAAGTAAAATTAGTAGAGGAACATTTAGTGCTTCTTTTTTTTTACAGTGTCTTTCCGTAATTGGATGTACAAAATTTGAAATTGAGGATTTTAATTCTAATCTAAATTCTGTTACAAAATCAACGATTAAAACAAAAACCGAATGAGTTACAAATTAAAATTCATAGATTTATTTGCAGGTCTAGGAGGTATTCGTCTAGGTTTTGAGCAAGCTTGTACAGATAAAGGAATTGACACCGAATGTGTATTAACTTCTGAAATCAAGCCTTATGCAATTGAAAGATTAAAACATAATCATCAGCATGAAAATTTTGTTGGCGACATCTTTCATGTAAAAAATGAAGATATTCCTGATTTTGATTTTCTTTTTGGTGGCTTTCCGTGTCAGCCATTTAGTGCAGGTGGCAAAAGAAATGGATTTGCCGATACAAGAGGTACTTTGTTTTTTGAAATAGAACGGATTTTAAGATATAAAAAAACTCAAGGATTTATTCTTGAAAATGTAGAAGGTTTAGTAAAACATGATATAGAAGAAAATAAAGGCGATAAAATAGGTAGAACCCTAAAAATAATTCTTTATAAACTTGAAAAAGAATTAAATTATCAAGTATCATGGAAAGTTTTAGATTCAGTAAACTTTGGAGTACCACAATCAAGAAAAAGAGTATTTATTATAGGAACAAAAACAGATAATGTTTCATTAGAAAATTTCAATCCTAAATTTAAAGTATTAAAAGATGTTTTAGAGAATGAAAAAAAACAATGAATACTGATTTTACTAGAAAATTACTTTCTCATTATTCCATAGAAGAATTACACGGGAAATCAATAAAAGACAAAAGAGGTGGGCAAAATAATATTCACAGTTGGGATATTGCACTCAAAGGTACATGTAGTAAAGAACAGATTGTATTATTAAATAAACTATTTAAAGCTCGCCGACAAAAGCATTGGGCAATTGAAATTGGAATTGACTGGATGGACGGAATGCCTTTGACATTAAAACAAATTGAAACGTTTGCTCCATCTAACAATTTATTCGAAAGCTATAACTTAAAAGAGCTATTAGACAATTTAGTAGAAAAAAAATATTTACGATTTGAACATCCTAAAAAATTAGTAAAAGAAAAAACAGAAAATGGCATAATTACTTCTCGCATGTATGACACAACAAAGCCCAAAGGATATAATATTGTTACAGGAAAATTAAGTTTTGAAGTTAATAAGATCTTAGACCCGAACAATATCACTCCTACACTTGTAGCTACAGATATGAGTAAAGTTGTTGTTACTGACGGAAAAGGTATTAGAAAATTAACAATACGAGAAAGTTTAAATATTTTTGGCTATCCTAAAAATTATGAAATTCAAGTAAAAGAATGCTTTGCTTTTGATTTATTAGGTAATACTGTAGTTGTTCCTGTCATAAAAGCCATTTCAGATAGAATCTTAAATAGTTTAGAAGCGAAAAAGAAAAATACTAGAATTAAAAATACAAAATTTATAGATTAATTCATTATAAATAGTTAAGGCAATTATTTTTTTCATATTCAATATTTTTAATCTTAGTTTTCAAAAAACAAATATACACACTTCTTTTTAAACATTTTCTCATTTCCAAACTTTTTAAACATAAATTTATCTTTCAATTTCACAAAAAACCAAATCTTTTTATGTATTTTTGTCCGTGAAAAATAAATGAATATATAAAATGAACAGAATTTGTAAATTATTCGGAATAAAATATCCACTAATCCAAGGAGGCATGATTTGGGTAAGTGGCTGGGAATTAGCTAGTGCAGTAAGTAATGCTGGCGGTTTGGGGCTACTGGGAGCAGGCTCGATGTATCCCGACGAATTGCGTGAAGCAATACAAAAAACCAAAGCAGCTACCACTCAACCTTTTGGTGTAAATTTACCGTTAATTTATCCCGATCTGGAAAAGCATATCGAAGTGATTATCAACGAAGGAGTAAAAATTGTGTTCACTTCGGCAGGAAATCCAAAAACATGGACAAGCAAACTGCAAGCCGCAGGCATTAAAGTGGCGCATGTGATTGCCAATTCCAAGTTTGTGGCTAAATGCGAAGCCGCTGGCGTGGATGCCATTGTCGCAGAAGGCTTTGAAGCTGGCGGGCACAATGGTCGCGAGGAAACCACCACCATGGCGTTGATCCCTGCTGCACGTCGCAACAATGTGCTACCGCTGATAGCTGCTGGAGGAATTTTTAGCGGACGTACGATGCTGGCTTCTATGGTGTTGGGAGCAGATGCGGTACAAATAGGTACTCGTTTTGTTGCTTCACAAGAATCGGCGGCTCACCCTAATTTCAAGCAAGCCGTGCTGGATGCTACCGAAGGTAGTACAAAACTGACTTTAAAGCAGTTAATCCCTGTTCGTTTGATTAAAAATGATTTTTTACAACAAGTAGACGAAGCCGAAATGCGTGGTGCATCCAAGGAAGAACTAAATGAACTACTCGGTCGTGGACGTGCAAAACTAGGCATGCACGAAGGCGATACCGAAAATGGAGAGTTGGAAATAGGACAAGCTTCAATGATGATTGACAATATTCCTTCATCTAAGAATATTATCAGCGACATTATTCTGGAATATAAAGTGGCTCGTGAACAAATGCAACATGTACGATTTGAATTTTAAAAATCCTTTGTTGAATTACTTTATTAATGAAAGCTACGAATAAAAATAAATACTGGCATAGGAATTGATAAAAGCCAAATAGATACTATTTTTGAGCGTTTTCGGCAAATGAGAGGATCAAATGTAAAAAAAAACACAACTTAATAAAATGTTTTTTTTGAACTTATGGACAGAACAATTTTGCTAAAAAACACGCTAGATATAAACTCTAGTTTCATTATTCAATTCAATAATATAACCATAGTAGATTATAAAAAAAATCAGTGAAAGAAGACAATACAAATATTATTCTAAAAAAGGTAAAAATTCTTCATGTCGAAGACATTGATTTTAACAGAGAATTAATTGAGTTATACCTTGAAGATCAGAACATTGAGCTAAAAGAAGCAAACAATGGAAATAAAGCTCTCAAAATATTAGCAGATTTTATTCCCGATTTGATTTTAATGGATATTCAAATGCCTGAATTAAATGGCTACGAAACAGCAAAAATTATTCGTACAACTGAAAATTTGAAAAATATCCCAATAATTGCGCTTACTGCAAATGCAACTACCGAAGAAATAAAAAAATATAAACATGTTTTTAATGCTTATCTGACAAAACCGATCGATGAAGAATTATTGCTCGAAACAATGGCAAAGTATTTAAGGTCATAGACCTTTTTGATGTGCTTACGCATTCTATATCTTACAAAATCGTTGAATTTTATAGAATTTCACAAGCACATCAAAAAAAGGAAAAAGTCTTAGTTTATTTTACT
>JAOZTL010000246.1 GCA_029942205.1 Bacteroidales bacterium
ATATTAGCACTCGCAAGCTACTGTTTATCAGTAAAATAATTATCAATTATTCATTTAACGAAGTGTTGAGACCTAACACATTTTTTTTGCATGGGAAAACAACTTTCTTTGTTTGAAAAGGTATTGTTTATACTTTCGATTTATGTCATTATTGAGCTGTACATTAGTTCGGTGGTTGATTATTCTGAAAATTTACAATTCTGGCTCAACATGATTGATTCCGCTATTTGTTTTGTCTTTTTGTACGACTTTTTCAAAGGTCTGAAAGAAGCCGATGACAAATGGAGGTACGTTCGGCTGAACTGGATCAACTTTATTTCATCCATTCCATTCGTTGGATTCTTACGCATTGGGCGATTTGCTCGTATTTTTCGGTTGTTACGAATTATACGAAGCGGAAAAATCATTTATTCGCTCATCAATAAACAGAAACCAATGTCTACGTTCAAGAACTTGCTGTTGCTGAACGTGTTCTTTATCTTTATCATATCCATTAGCTTTTATCATGCCGAACGAGGTATTAACCCCGCGATACAAACATTTAGCGACTCGTTTTTGTGGAGTCTAATCACGACGGTAACTTTTAGTTATTACAATAAAATCATTCCGCTAACGTCCGAAGGGCAAGTGCTGTCTGTTATTTTGGTGCTGATGCGAATGATTCTTTTTGGAACATTGATTGGGACGATTACCGATTTCTTTTTGGACAAAGATGAGGCAGATAAAGAAAAAGTAACCCTCGAAAGTTTGGATGCCAACGATGATGAGGTCATGCAACGAATGGACAAGCTGGAGGAACAACTGAACCGTATCGAAAAAATGCTAAATGAGCGAAAATAAATTTTGAGATACTAAACAGAAATGTATCTTTGTCCATCAACAAAAATAATGGAAGATACATTCAAACATAAAGGTCTGCGCCGAATGCTTGCCAAAAAACTAAAAAGCAAAGGCATTCATAATCAGACAATATTAAATGCAATAGAAAAAATACCTCGCCACTTGTTTATGGAAGCAGGCTTTGTCGAATTTGCATACAAAGACCAAGCTTTTCGGATAGGAGCGGGGCAAACCATTTCGCAGCCTTACACCGTTGCGTTTCAAACGGAGTTGTTGGACATCAGCCCTGGGGATAAGGTGCTGGAGATTGGTACAGGATCGGGCTACCAAACCGCCGTACTGCTCGAACTCAAAGCAAGCGTATACACCATCGAACGCCAGCGAGAATTGTATTTACGGGCACAGAAAAATTTGCAGCAATTGGGCTATTATCCTCATTTTTATTACGGGGATGGCTACAAAGGAAAAGAAAGCTATGCACCTTTCGACAAGATACTCATTACGGCTGCTGCTCCCTATATTTCCGACGAGCTAAAACAACAACTCAAAATAGGTGGTACGCTCGTTGCTCCAATTGGGGCTGGCGACACGCAGGTTATGACTACATTGGTGAAGGTATCGGAGACCGAATTTGTACAAACCGATTTCGGAGACTTCTCTTTTGTACCCATGCTGAAAGGCATTAAACGATAAATGGGTATTGGTTTGTTCCGAAATTAATAAAAGATCTAATAAAATAAGATTATGATAACAATAAAACGCTTTGTATTTAATGCATTTCAAGAAAATACCTTTGTACTGTACGACGACAGCAAGGAGTGCATCATTGTAGACCCTGGCTGCTACACCGATAACGAGAAAAAAGAACTAACAGCATTCATTGAGCAAAACGAGTTAAAGCCCGTAGCAGTGTATTTGACGCATGCGCACATCGATCATATTCTGGGGTGTAGGTATTTGTACGAAAGCTATCAGCTGGCACCACAGGGGCATACTGATGATACGTTCTTTATTACCGAAGCCGTGCCGTATGCCAAAAACTTTGGCTTCGAGATAGAAGAACCGCCTGCATTGAGCAAGCATATAGACGAAAAGCAGCGTATTCGCTTCGGAAACTCGGAGATGAAGATTCTCTACGTTCCTGGGCACTCCAACGGTAGCCTCGCTTTTGTGGCCGAGCAAGAAAAGTTTGTGATCGTGGGCGACGTGCTTTTTGCTGGTAGCATCGGACGCACCGATTTGCCCGATGGCGATTACGATAAGCTTATTACCAGCATCTACACCCAATTGCTTACGCTTGACGATGATTTTACCGTCTACTCGGGGCATGGCGCACCCTCCAGTATCGGGACAGAACGAATTTCAAACCCATTCATCAACGGATAGAGAGGTTTTCGACCTTTTTGATGTTGCTTACGCAATTCTATCAACACTTCGTTAAATTTATAATTGACAATTATTCATTGTTAATTATAAATTTAATGAAGTATTGTAAGGTCTTTTTTGATCGTTCGTAGAACATCGAATCGTCTAGTGTTAAACTAAAAACAGACGATCAAATCCCCCGATCGTTGAAGTATGCAAAATGCTGCGATAAGTGAAGTTTTTAATTTCACTTATTTATTATTGATAATTTTTTTACTATATTAGCGTAATCAAAAGAATACTACGCATAGTAGTCTGGAGACTCCTGTGATGATGACGATCGTAGTTGCAAACTACGATCAGCGTCTAAGGGGATTGAACATACTTTGCTCATCAGAAAGAAATTGAAAACCATAACAACACTGAATCGTAGAGATTTATAGAATTGCGGAAGCAACATCAAACAAGTCGAAGACCTTATTGAAAATTAAATATAAAAAACCTTATGCCTTTCAAAAAAAAGTTCTATCTTTAAGCTTGAAATAAAAATTTAAAAATAGACGTATTTGCATCACGTATAATGAGTAAAAAGATACAACTAAACATACTCGGTTTGTCTTATAGCCAAACCGAAGCAGGGGCTTATGCCCTTATTTTATCCGAAGAAAACGGTCATCGTCGCATCCCGATTATCATAGGCGATGTCGAAGCTCAAGCAATTGCCATTCAGCTCGAAAACATGATTCCTACACGCCCATTGTCCTATGATCTGTTGTTAAATCTTGCCAACTCGTTCTATATTTCGTTGGTGGAGGTATATATTCACAAACTGGAGGAGGGTATTTTTTATTCCGAATTGGTGTTTGACAATGGCATAGACACGGTGCATATCGATTCTCGCACCTCGGATGCAATTGCACTCGCTTTGCGCTTTCATAGCCCGATCTACACCAACGAGGAAGTACTGAAAAATGGAGGTATCACATTCGACAACGACGATACAGACAAAGATCCAAAAGAAACCGACGAAAGTAGTACTCCTTCCGAGTCTGATGAGATCTCTTTAAGCGAAATGACCGTGCAGGAATTAGAAGATAACCTACAAGAAGCCATCACTAACGAGCAATACGAAAAGGCCTCGGAGATAAGGGATGAATTAAAAAACAGACCAAAATAAATTTTTTCATTCCTTAAATTATACATAATTTGCCGACCTATAAAGAAAAATAACCACTTACCCTACATAACTATGACAAAGAAGACATTTGCCTTATTGGCATTACTGTTCAGTATTGGCGTTCAATTCTCTATTGCTCAGATTGATACTCTTACCCAACTCAGCAAGGAATGGGTTCTGAACAGCAAAACCGAAAGCTTTACACTAACACTTTCTGCCGATCAAACTTATCATTTGCAAACTGCCGATCAACACAAAAAAGGAAATTGGCAACTTTCGAATAAGCAATTGATCCTCAACGAGCACCTAAACCCAGCCTTAATTATTGTAGACTCGATAGTGTATCAAGTGAAAGATGGAATGCCTGTTTTATCATACTTTCATGCAGGCAAAGAAATTGCCACCAACAAAGGCAATAAATTTGAACCGAAAGCAAAACAAACGATCTACACCATCGACTCCATTAGTGCATCATCGCTAGGATTAAGCTCGTCCGAAAACCGCTACGTACTAAGTACTACCGCAGTTGCTGCTACTAACGAAAAAGCAAATGCCGAACTTAGCTTCAGCCTCAACTCGATACTACGAGGATTGTTGGGTATGTTGGTGCTCGTTGCCATCGCCTACTTGTTTAGTACTAACCGTAAAGCGGTATCGTGGCGTGTTGTAGGTATCGGATTGGGTATCCAATTAGTACTTGCTTTTGGGATATTAAAAGTACCAGTAGTTGCTAATTTTTTTGAATATGTTGGTCGTATTTTTATTGTTGTACTTGATTTCACGCGTGAAGGTAGCGTCTTCTTATTTGGCTCATTGCTTGACATCAGCTCGTATGGCTTCATCTTTGCCTTCCAGGTGTTGCCTACCATCATCTTCTTTTCGGCACTCACCAGCGTATTGTTCTATTTTGGGATTATCCAAAAAATCGTCTATGGGCTTGCATGGTTTATGACCAAAGCACTGAAACTGTCTGGTGCAGAGAGTTTATCGGTTGCAGGTAATGTTTTTCTTGGTCAAACCGAATCGCCGCTATTAATCAAAGCTTATTTGGAGAAAATGAACCGTTCGGAAATCATGCTCGTCATGACTGGCGGCATGGCAACCCTTGCTGGTGGCGTACTTGCATCGTACATCGCATTTTTGGGCGGCGACGATCCTGTCCAACGTTTATACTTTGCCAAGCACCTGCTGGCGGCATCCATCATGGCGGCCCCTGGTGCAGTGGTGCTCGCAAAAATAATAATGCCACAAACCGAAGAAATTGATACCAACATTGAAGTATCGAAAGAAAAAATAGGCACAAACGTACTGGATGCCATCTCCAACGGAACTACCGAAGGACTAAAGCTTGCCGTAAACGTAGCCGCTATGTTGTTGTCTTTTATCGCTTTTATCGCAATGGCAAATTTTATACTCATCAAGATAGGCGATTGGACACATCTCAATCCCATCATTCAAGACTTCACCGAAGGGCAATACAAAGGATTAGATCTGAAATTAATACTCGGATATATTTTTGCGCCTATCGTATGGCTAATGGGTGTTCCGTTTGAAGATATTACGCTAGTGGGGCGCTTGATTGGCGAAAAAGTAATCATGACCGAGTTTGTGGCCTATATCAGTTTGGCTGAAATGAAAGAAACAGCTAGCTTCTTTTCCGAAAAATCCATTATTATGTCTACCTATGCGCTTGCTGGGTTTGCCAATTTTGCATCCATCGGTATTCAAATAGGCGGCATCGGCGCATTAGCTCCAAGCAAACGCCAATGGCTCTCGGAATTTGGATTGCGTGCCTTACTTGCTGGTAGCCTTGCCTCATTAATGTCGGCTACTATAGTAGGCATGTTCTTAGTATAAGGTCTAGGGTATTCGATCTTTTTTGATATTGTTTATGCAATTCTGTATTATTAATAATAAAAATACATAGCTATTAAGAAACAACACGTCGTTAAATTTATAATTGACAATGAATAATTGACAATTATTTTACTGATAAACAGTAGCTTGCGAGTGTTAATATCCAAATAAATATTTATCATAATATACACAAGTCGAAGCCTTATCTCTTT
>JAOZTL010000247.1:0-1153 GCA_029942205.1 Bacteroidales bacterium
GGTGTGATGGCGTGGAATTCGTCAGATTTTAGGTAGCTTTTGCGGAAGAATTCTATTCTTTTTTTGAATTCTTCTTGTATATGCTCGTTATTTATTACAGCTTTTTGGCCAGTCGATTGAGATTGAGCTTCTTTTTTTAGGTTTTCAACTACTCGTTGTATTAGGCGACATTCCCTTTGGCGAGAACAGAGAAGGCGTTAAAGATTATTATCTACAAAAAGCACCAGAAGAACTACATGTGGCAAATACGGTAACAGCAATCGTAGTTAATTTCAGAGGCTTCGATACATTAGGCGAAGTAACGGTACTATTTCTTGCAGCCACAGGGCTCGGGAGTATCCTATACCGCCGTCGTAATGAGCACTCAGGCTTAAATCCTAAACGTAAATCACCCGAATCGAGTAAGATACTCCAAGCAGGAGGAAAAATTTTGTTCCCTTTAGTCATATTAATGGGAGTATACGTTTTTGTACACGGTCATTTGACTCCAGGAGGTGGTTTCCAAGGAGGGGCAATTATCGCATCAGGCTTTCTATTGATGTTGATTACTTATCGTAAATTCTATATTGAGCACTCGGTAGTGTCCTGGATTGAATCTATTGCAGGAGTTGTATTTGTAACAATTGGTGCAGTAGGGATGATTTATGGAGGTACATTTCTCGAAAACTTCTTACCCGTTGGTGAGCTAAATCACTTATTTAGTGGTGGAGTCATCGGTTTGATTTACGTAGCCGTTGGTTTCAAAGTAGCCTCCGAGCTGACAGGAATATTAGATACACTATTGAATATTCGAGAATTTGAAAATGAAAATGAATCAGAAACACAAAACAATTAAGAAATAGCATTATGCAAGATTTTTTGACATATAGTATTTATGGAACGGCCATTGCTTTGATTCTTGTCGGGACTTATGCTATTCTGATTAAAAAAAACTTAATCAAAATAGTTATCGGTACTTCCATTATGAATGCTGGTCTCCATTTATTGTTTGTAGCCATAGGCTATGTCAGTGGAGGTACAGCACCTATATTTTCGCCAGCAGTTGCCGACGGAAGCGTTCCTATGGTAGATCCAGTACCACAAGCTTTAGTGCTTACAGCTATTGTTATTGGATTTGGAGTTACGGCAGTAGCCTTATCTTTAGTTATTCGGC
>JAOZTL010000247.1:1163-5432 GCA_029942205.1 Bacteroidales bacterium
TCGGCTATACCGCCATCACAACACGATTAATATTGACGAAATAAATAAATTGAAATGGTAATAAATCCTATAAATTATATAGCCATCCCTTTGTTAGTTGCTTTCTTATTGCCGCTACTCACAAAGGTGCATAAAGAACTTGTACGGATAGTTCCTGGCTTAGTCTTGTTGTTTTTGTCGTACATGTCGATAGAACTTATGAGAACGGTTAGCCCCGATTCTCCTATTATTGTAACCATCGCAGGCTGGGAAGCTCCCTGGGGAATCAACCTAGTTTTTAGTAGCTTTAGTGGCTTTCTTGTAACCCTAATAACCATACTCGGTTTCATTATTTGGTTATATAGCTATCGGTTTAAGAAAATTGAGTTTGACTCGGCACAAAAATTTTACGTCCTGTTCTTGTTATTAATCACAGGAACAATCGGTGTCATTCTTACAGGTGATATTTTTAACTTATTCGTATTCTTAGAAATTACTGCCATTTCATCTTTTGCACTTACCGCATTCTACCGTGGGCGTGATGGTGCCGAGGCTGGTTTTAAGTTTCTACTGATTGGTACATTTGCTTCGTCATTTATGCTACTGGCTATCGTGTTGCTTTATACCCAAGTGGGTACACTCAATATGGCAGAAATAGCTAGCCGTATGGATACGGTTGATCCGCAGATGAAAATAATTATCTTCTTACTATTCTTTGTGGGTATGGGAATCGAAGCAGAAATGTTTCCGCTCAATGGATGGGCACCTGATGCTTATTCGCAAGCGCCTGCACCTATTGCAGCTGTATTTGCATCCATGCTAGCCAAAGCTGGTATCTATGCCTTGCTACGTGTAGTGTATACCTTATTCGACTTAGGTGGAGCTTACGACCTGTTGCTTATCATGGGAGTAATAACGATGGTAGTGGCAGAAGTTACCGCATTGCGACAAGAAAACCTACGCCGAATGTTGGCTTATTCAAGCATCGGACAAATGGGATTAATCATGATTGCATTCGGAATGGGATCGTATGAAGGCTCATACGCAGGCATGTTCTTGATGTTTAATCATGCCGTGATCAAAGCATTATTGTTTTTGACAGCAGGATATTTAGTTTATTATACAACAAAGAAAAAAATTAGCGACTTGGATGGCTTTGCCAAAAAAATGCCGCTTGTTTCTTTGTTATTCGGTTTAGGAGCTTTTGCGATTGTCGGTTTGCCTCCTTTCTCTGGCTTTTGGAGCAAGTTGTATGTTTTGTTGGCGGCAGCAGATGGGCACATGGAGCTTATCATTGCCATCATACTCGCAACAAGTATTATAGAAATCGTATACTACTTCAAAGTAGTCAGTCGCTTATATTTCCGTAAGCCTCACCACGATATTCAGGTTCGCAAACCATCTATCAATGCCAGTATTGCAATGCTGACACTAGGAGTATTGATTGTTGTTGTGGGAGTATATCCCGATATTATTATCGGATATTTTCAAGATGCAGCAACAACTTTAATGAACAAAGCAGGATACATTCAGCAAGTGTTGCCAAAATAATGGAGATTAAAATTAATTGAATATTTACTGATTAAGTAAATATTATATAAATACGTAAAGCAACACATCAAAAAAAGTCGAAGGTCTTGCGTAAGCAACATCAAAAAAGTTCGAAGACCTTAAAAAGGTTGAAGAGCTTAGGATAAAATTAACTGGACAATTAGAAATACTGTACTTCATTGAATAGTATGGATTTACAGAATTGCGTAAGCAACATCAAAAAGGTCGAAGACCTTAGGATAAAATTAACTGGACAATTAGAAATACTGTACTTCATTGAATAGTATGGATTTACAGAATTGCGTAAGCAACATCAAAAAGGTCGAAGACCTTAAATTTTAGACAAATGAATAACATATTCTTATTATTATTAATACTAGTTGCAGGTGCAGGCTTGAGCTATATGGCATTTAAGTTTTCGGCAGCAATAGGTAACCTTGTAGTCTTAGTAACAGGCTTTGGAGCAGCAAGCTATTTCTTTTGGAACATTCAGAGCTTTGAATCTTTTGAATATAGCTTAGGAGGCTTTAAAGCTGTTTGGCAATTAACAGCTTACAGTAAGATTTTTGCAGCATTGGTAATGGTTCTATCACCGATGGCATTGCTTTACTCTACCGCTTACATGAAAGGACAAGAGCGATTGGGTACTTTCTATTTCAATTTCCTATTAAGTATTTTTGGTATGATAGGAATCTTATTCAGTCAAGATTTCATTTCGCTATTTATTTTCTGGGAAATAATGACTTGGTCTTCTTACCTAATTGTAATTTACTTAGGAATAGACGTGGAAAAAGTAGGCGTAAAATACATGGTTTTTAGTGCAGCAGGTGCTTATGCTATGTTTATGGCTATCGTATTGATTTATCGTGAAACAGGAAGCTTTATGCTTGATGATTTATTTGCTCAATTTTCAGTATTCGAAAGCTCATCTCAAATCACCATATCATTACTATTATTGTTTGGTTTTGCAGTAAAGAGTGCACTTATGCCAATGCACGTTTGGGCACCAGGCGCATACTCCAACTCACCGATGGCTTACACCAGTATCTTTTCTGGCGCACTTTCCAAAATGGGCATATTTGGTGTAGGAATTGTTTTCTTGAAATTATTAGTACAAGGAGATTATACGATTATAAATGATATTGTAGCTTGGGCAGGCGGTATTACCGCAGTATTAGCTACATTTTATGCCATCATTCAAGATGATGCAAAAAAATTATTAGCTTACTCCTCTATCTCACAATTGGGGTATATCGTTATGGGATTTGCCATTGGAACAGAAATGTCTGTCATGGCAGCCATGTTTTTAGCCATCTTGCATGGCGTATTCAAAGGAACACTGTTTATGGCAATAGGAGCTGTGGAGCGTCAAGTAGGTACTACTGATATGACACAAGTCTCTGGTTTGATACGGAAAATGCCATTTACATTCACCGCCACATTAATCTCTATCATTGCATTGGCAGGTATTCCTCCACTCGGAGGTTTTGTTGGCAAATGGTTGCTTTACGAATCCATGATTACATCCAGTCATTATGTGTTGGTTATTATGGCGTTTATCTCCAGTACTGCTGCATTCCTTTATAGTTTCAGAATATTATTTTCTTTGTTTTTAGGACAAGAAGAGAAAGAATTTGCACACGTCAAAGAAGCTCCTTTGGCAATGGTGATTCCAATGATGCTGCTTATCGTAGTGTTATTAGTAACAGGTACTTATCCAGGATTGTTGTTTGAGCCTATCGCCAATGGAATGGCTTACCTTGGTTTTGAAAACGTACAGTGGGAAATGTCTTTGCTTGTTAATTCTTGGGGCGATACAGTTAATTTACAGCAAGTATCTATTTCTGTAGGTGTGATGTTTGTCTTGGCTGGTGCATTTGTTACTTTGCATAACCGCAAACGTACAAACTATGCTTCTACAAAAGACATTAGTACTTCAGGAGAAATTCCTGGCGAAAATGAAAATTTGACGTATCAAATGAATTTTTATAAACCATTTGAACGTGTTATTGCTCCATTATTGAAACGGAAAATGGATGATATATATATGGAAATAGGTAATGGTTTATCTGACATGTTTCAATTTGTACGAAGAATATATTCAGGTAATGGACAAACATATGCGATTTATGTTGTTTTGTTTTTGATCACGCTACTTGCATTTAGTGGACAGATTTTTAAATAAATATTTGATGAATCAGTCGTTGCTCAAATTATAAAGCTGTTTGTTCAAATATGTATAATATTCAATTGCTTAAAATCGCAGTATTGCGAAAAAAATAAAGATTTAAAGAAAATATAAAATGGATTGGTTACAAATAATGGGTTTTATATTAACAGTTTTTACAGCATTTGTTGTAGGAATGTTTTATGGCGGTTTTGCTCGGAAAATTACCGCTAAAATACAGAATAGGATTGGCCCACCTGTTTATCAGAACTTTCTGGATGTGATGAAATTATACAGCAAAGAAACAGCAATCAATCATGGATTGATGCAACATTTAGGACCAGTATTCGCTATCACAGCATCCATCACAACTCTTATGTTTGTGCCTATACTTACTCATGGGAATTTCTTTGATAATTTTACTTTTGGAGGCGATCTCGTATTTTTGATCTATATGATGACATTCGGTCAATTAGGAATGGCATTAGGTGCAGGGCAAACAGGTAATCCTAATTCTGCAATTGGAGTATCACGTGGATTGAGTCAAATGGTGGGTTATGAAGTGCCTTGGT
>JAOZTL010000248.1 GCA_029942205.1 Bacteroidales bacterium
AATGGGATAGTATTTCTGGAGGAGGGTTAATTCCTCACTACTTAGAGGTGCGCCCGAATCGCCTTGTATGCAGCATTCTCCTTTGCATTGTGCTAAATCACAAATAAAATGTTCTTCAAGAACTTCAAGGCTAGTAATCGTTTTGTCAATTTGTATCATTGCTTTACAATAGTTCGTTAAGTCTTTCTGTAATCACCTAATAGCCATATTGATAAGTGATAAATATTTATTTTGGATATTAGCACTCGCAAGTTACTGTTTATAAGTAAAATAATTATTCATTGTCAATTATAAATTTAACGAAGTGTTGTGTATTTCTTTTAAAAAAAGAGTAACTTTTTCTAAATCGTCGTAAAGATCACCGCAAACATCGATTAAGTTTTTTATTTCTTCGTTGTTAATCATGTCGGTTTCCAGCAATAGCTCTAGCCAAAATAAGTTCTGATCTGCCTCCTCAATCACAACAACCATTTTGCTGCTAAATATTTCATCCGTATTGGACTCTTTAGCTGCCACATAATTTATGTGTGTGGCATTGGCAGAATGCTTCAATTGGTTGCCTATGATGCGAGACTCCCTGGTATCGGGCATTTTGAGAATAAAAGTATCTACTGTCTTTTCAAAACTAGCTGTCCGATCGACTAAGTCTTCTATTAATACTATTTTTTCGTATTTCATCAGTTTATAATTAAAAAAGTATAACGTTTTGAGAGTTATTTATTTTTTCGTTGATTACTACAAAGTTATTTTTTTTGAAGGAATAAAAAAAAGAAATAGAGTTTTATTTTTCTCAAAAAGAATTAAATTTGTTTGTCTTTGTATAATTGGCATTTATATTATAAGTTTATACATGATATTTTGTATTTTTCGTTGTTTTTAAAACTTCTTAAAACAAGGATAAATTAGTTGTAATAAGAAAATATTTTTTCTACCTTTAGCAAGGTATTTGATTAATAAAAGAATAATAAGCACTTCGTGCTATTTAATGTTGCTTATATACTTGTGCAAAGCTATTGCAATCAATGACTTATCGAAAAAGTAAATATTTAATTAATTTTTCATAGGTGCTTACATCTCAATAGTTCGTTAAGTTTTTCTGTAATCACTTAATAGCCATATTGATAAGTAATAAATATTTATTTGGATATTAGTAATCACAAGCTATTGTTTATCAGTAAAATAATTATCAATTATAAATTTAACGAAGTGTTGATCTAAGAGTCCAGTATAAAAAGGCTGTTTTTTGAAAAGTAACCTAGCCATCATTTTTTTAGATCAAACTCATTTTGTTAATGTAAAGATCTTCCACCAGCGCATGAGTAACATAAAAAAAGGAGAAGACCTTGATTAGAATTTAATAATTTATAGAATTAAAAAGTATGAAAAAAACGTATTGGATTATATTTTTGATAGTTGAAATTTTTATTTTAGTACTTAGTTTTTGGATTGATCCCGTGCTTGTTTTTGTGGAACGCTCGATGGATGAACTCGCTTTAAATAATGATGTTTTTATTGATTATTATGCAAGCTCTATCAATGCTGTTTTGTATTCTATTGTTTGGATATTTATTTTTAGTATTTTTATTATCTTCTATAAATTAAGAATAAACGCTATGAAACGATGATACGTTTGGTAATCAACTAGACTTGGGAATGTTGACCGATAATGAAATGTATACTAAATTGGGGTAATAATTATGATTCTAAAAATAATAAAATTTATATTTCATAATTTCAAACAAAATTAATAATCTAAAAAATGAAGAATAACAGAATTAGTATTTTAACATTTGTCGTAATTTTAATTACAGGTGTAGCAACAATTTTTTCATCTTGTAGAGAAGAAGATGACGTAGAGAAAAAACTTGCAATTGGAGACGAATATGCAGGTGGAATTATTTTTTATCTCAGCAGTGAGAATGCAGGATTAGTGTGTGCTAAAACTGATCAAAACAATGGAAATGGAATACAGTGGGCAGAAGATCAAAATTCAATAACAGGCGCAATAGGCACAGCAGTAGGAACAGGACAAGCCAATACAACCGCAATAATAGCTGATGCAGGAACAAGCATTGATTATGCAGCCCGAGTTTGTGATGAATTAGATTTAGAAGGATATACAGACTGGTTTCTTCCGTCAAAAGACGAATTAAATTTAATGTATCAAAATTTGCATAAGGCAACATCAGCATTAGGCAATTTCCAAACTGAATTTTACTGGAGTTCAACCGAGGATGATGCAGGAGATGCGTGGCTTCAAGAATTTAATACAGAAGGCGGTCAATACTTCAATGCTAAAGATAGTGAATTTAGAGTTCGTGCTGTCAGAGCATTTGTGAAAGAATAACAATTAATTTTAGGCATATTTCATCATAAATGAGATATGTCTTTTTTTAAGTAATTAATCAAAAAAAATGAAATTTAAAATTACAACTATTTTAGTAATTGTTGTATTCTTTTCGAGTTGTGGAACATTAAAACAATCACAAAATATAGCAAATAAAGCACCCAGAAAAACACCTGTTGAAGTCTGGAATTTTGAATTAAGTTCCGTTAAAACAGCACCTGTTATTCTTAACGGAATTGCTTATGCAATATCTGGACGAACTTTATATGCCATTGATATAGAAACACATCAGAAAAAATGGAAATACTCGATTAGTTTTGGCGAAACAATTAGGCAAAAATGTGTTATACACGATAATGTGGTTTTAGTTACTTGCGACAATAAGGTTTATGGCATTGACATAGAAACAGGGAAATATATTTGGACAAAAACTGGTGGAAAATATGACGGTATTTACTCTGTATCACCTATTACTGCTGCAAATGGTTTGATGTTTTACTGGAAACCGAATAGCCAAATGAAAGGCGATAAATTTTGTGCTGCCGACATACAAACAGGAGAATTAAAGTGGGAAATTGAAGCTCGAACGGATAATTGGAGCAAACCAGCAGTAAACGACAGTGTTATTGTTATGCGAAGAACTTATGGCGACTGGATTAATCAGAATGAAAAAGGTCAATTTAACTACCTTACGGCTTATGATATAAATACAGGCAACGAATTGTGGAATAAAGTTTATTCAGAATACGTAGAAGATGCCCCAGTTGTTAAAGACCCAATTATTGACAACGAAAATATCATTATTGAAGTTGATACGCACGTAGAATGTTTAAACATGAATGGAGATAAAATATGGAGTTTTGATTTTGATAAAACCTCAAAATATACAAAAGGTATAGAAAACAAAATCGAAAACGGAAGAGTATTTATCGAAAATGGAAAAACCTATGTTTTAAATCTTCAAGATGGTAACTTACTTTGGAAAACAGATGCATTCCCATACAAGTATAAACAATATGCAACATCATCAAATTTGCTTTTAATTCAGACAGATAAAACGATAATAAAAGCTTTTGATATGAATAATGGTTCAGAAAAATGGATTTTTACAGATCCTAAAGCTGAAAAAATATTTTTAAGTTCTGAAATTGTAGATGAAACAATATTTGTAAATTATTATAGGAATAAAATGTCTATATTGGAATAGATACAGACTTTGTCTGTATTATTATTTTTGCTCATTGATTCAATTGTGCTTTAATAATTTATTACGCTATTTGATGAAATATCTAAAAATAAATAACAAAACAGACGAAGTCTGAGAATTGTGTTTAGAGATGAAAAACAAGTTGTTCCACACAAAGGAACGATTGAATTTTAGTAATTTAATAAAATAATAAACAATGAGAAAATTAATACCCGTAGTAATTGCTTTTTTTCTATTGACGGCATGTCAGACAGAAACAGCAACAGATAAATTAAACAATAATTTGGAAGATTTAGAAGAACAAGTGGAAGGTGCTATTGATGAAATGGAAAACACCATGGAAGAACTCGAAGAACAAGCCGAAGAATTGTCAGAAGATGGCGAAGACAATATCGAAAAAATAGAAGATAAAATCGAAAAATTGCAACAAGAATTAGAAGATCAAGGCGAAGATGCTTCTGAAGTAAAAAAGAAATTGCTGGAAGAATTGAAGAAAAAAAGAGATGCTATTCTCGAAAAAATTAAATAAGATTTTTGACCTTTTTGATGTTGTTTACGTAATTTTATAAATTGTGGGTTTAATTAATGCCATACAAGTGCGTAAGCAACATCAAATAATGCGAAGTATTAAAAAACAAACACTTTATTTTGACTAAAAAAAAAATTCTAGTACTGCTTGTTCAGCTTTTAGTAGTAAATAGTTTTTCGCAATCGAATGTGCTTGTGCACCAATCAATGAGCGAAATGGGAATTGATTCGGCATGGGTGTATCAGCGTATAGACTCGATAGCAAATGACGGAATCCGACAAAAGGCTTTCCCTGGTTGCCAGATATTGGTAGCAAAAAATGGACGTATATTTTTCCACAAAACTTATGGCTATCATACGTACGATAGCATACTGCCTGTGCGGAAAGATAATTTGTATGATTTTGCTTCCATAAGTAAAATTACTACAGCACTGCCTGCTATCATGCAATTGGTGGATCAGAAAAAAATAGACTTGCATGTTCCTATGCGCTTGTATTGGTCCGATTTTGAAGGAATAGATAAAGGAGACTTGACGTTGCAAGAAATATTAGCCCACCAAGCAGGCTTGTATCCTTGGATTGCTTATTGGAAAAGCACGGTAAGACAAAATGGGCATTTCAAGTGGTTTACTTTCCGTAACGATTCGTCGGCGAGATACCCTTATGCTGTTGCCGAAAACTTATTTGCTCACAAAAACACAAGAAAACGAGTTTATAAGGCAATCAAAGAAAAGCCGTTAACGGGAAATAAAACATATCAATATTCGGGATTGGCATTTTATCTGTTACCTTCTATTGTGGAGCAAATTACGAATACCGATTTTGAGAGTTATTTGAAAGACAATATTTATGCACCAATAGGCGCAAATAGCTTGTGCTATCGTCCGTATCGGTATTATCCGAAAAATGAAATTATTCCAACCGAGCGTGATAGCTTTTTTCGGATGCGCTTGCTGCATGGCTACGTACACGACGAGGGTGCAGCCCTGATGGGTGGCTTATCGTCTAATGCTGGACTGTTTGGTACGACCGAGGATTTGGCAAAATTAATGCAAATGTACCTCAATGGCGGAATTTATAACGACAAACGAATACTGAGCGATTCGGTGGTGCATTTGTTTACACAGCGAGCATTCCCAGAATCCGATAACCGTAGAGGGCTTGGCTTTGACAAACCGCTGCTGAAAAATAAAGCGCAAGGCGCTTCTGCACCAGATGCCTCGGCTAATAGCTTTGGGCATTCGGGCTATACGGGGACTTTTGCATGGGCTGATCCTGACAATGGTTTGCTGTTCATTTTTATGTCGAATAGAGTATACCCAACACGCAAAAATT
>JAOZTL010000249.1 GCA_029942205.1 Bacteroidales bacterium
CGTGAAGTATAACTCGCACCACTTACATTTGTCAAATTATGTTTTAATGAATAATCTTGAATTGCTCCATCATTTGTCCAAATCCAATCATCAGTATTAAACCATTCATTTAATTGATCGCTTGTAAAGTCGTTATTTACATAGAGATAATAGTTTGTGGATAAAATGGTATTTGATACCGATTCTGTCAATCCATCGGTATTTATAGCAATCGTAAATTCACCTTCTTGGTCGTATAGCAAATCATTCCATTCGAGCTGCCCATTCACTAAATTTCGACTAAGCGAAGAGGCGGATGATAAATTTCCTCCTCCAGTTTTCACTTGTAAACTTACAGTAAAATCTGCATCCTTATCAATATTCCCATTTTCATCGGTTGCCGAAATTTGAATCGAAAATGGATAATTTACAGGAACTTCTAATGGGGTTGAAACATAGTTTAACCGAAAAGTTTGCACATCGATAATAAATTGATTAGAAGAAATATCTATACCAAAATCGGAAGTAAATATTGAAGTACTCGTAAATGCTTCGCATGCGTGTTCTATGGCGTTAATTTTCATTCCCAATATTTCACCATCAACAACATTCGATGAGTTTAACACCATACTGAGAGTTAATTCCATGCTCGTTCCGTCAGGAATTACAAGTGTGCCTTCTTCCAAAAAAAGCTCTATTTCTGTATCTAAAATAGTGAATGACGAAATGGGAATATCCACACCATTACTTAATTTAAGGTGTTGGATATTTTTTGACCATTGTGCCGTATTGCCTGTCGTAGGCTCAAAATGCAGTTTTTTGACCGTTGTTGCTTTTGCATCTGATGTGCCTAAATCTTTGATTGTAAATGACATTAGCTCAAAAGCTTCGGCTTCGGTATCCCAATTGGCAGGAATATTGGCAGCGGCAATTTGTGTTGTTGGAGCTAATATTTCTGAATCCGCATCCCATGGAAAAAAATCGCTAACAACGATGGCATCCACATAATGTGATTTTTCATCGGCAGTTCGTGCAATGCGTAAGCGAACATTTTGACCAGTATAATGAATGTTAATCGAAAAATGCTCAAAAGTATTAACAGATTGCTCAATCTCTTGAATATCAAGTCATATACTTGTATTTTCATCAAATCGTTGCACCATTAATTTATTGGAAGTAGCTACACCCACCGACGATAAACGTGCATAAAAAGTTAGCACATCAGGGTTATTCACTGGCGGTAATTCTATCCAATCATCGACATCGTTAAAGCCTACACCATAGCTTGTTAAATAATTATTTGTAGCTGAAATATTCACGCCAGCCCCTTGCCATTGTTCACCATTTGGTAAGTCAATCACCCAATCGCCATACGATTTTGTTACCCAACCATCATCCGAAGCAAAATAATTACTAATTATATCGCTAGCTTGCAAGGGATTACTAATAGATTGAAGAAATAAAATTCCTAGAATAATATAAAAATTATGACGAATCATGGTGTTTAGTTTAAAAACAGTTATTTTTGCAAAAATATAAAATAAAAGTTCTTTAAGAGATTTATTTCAAAGAGAATTAAATTTTTAACAATCGACTAAATTTCAACAAATGAAAATAGCAATAGTAGGAGCAACGGGGCTTGTGGGTTCTGTAATATTAAAAGTACTGGAAGAGCGTAATTTTCCTGTTTATGAATTATTGGTGGTTGCTTCGGAAAAGTCTGTGGGAAAATCTGTTTTGTTCAAAAAAAAACCGATCAAAATTATTTCCATGCAAGCGGCTATTGCAGCAAAGCCTGTGATTGCTTTATTTTCGGCAGGAGGAAGTGTTTCGGAACGTTTTGCACCCAAATTTGCAGCGGCAGGAACATTTGTTATCGACAATTCGTCGGCATGGCGAATGGATACCAGCAAAAAGCTAATTGTACCCGAAATAAATGGAAATACAATCACCGAAGAGGATAAAATAATCGCCAATCCGAATTGTTCAACCATTCAACTAGTGATGGCTTTAGCTCCACTTCACTTAAAGTATCACATGAAGCGGATTATTGTATCTACCTATCAATCAATAACTGGTACGGGTGTGAATGCGGTAAAACAAATGGAGAATGAACGCAAAGGCATTCAAGGAGAAATGGCTTATCCGTATGCCATTGATAAAAATTGTTTGCCGCAGTGTGATGTGTTTACCGAAGACGGTTACACAAAAGAAGAGCTTAAATTAGTGAATGAAACAAGGAAAATATTGAACAATAATAATATTGGAATCACCGCTACGGCTGTACGTGTGCCTGTTGTTGGTGGACATTCGGAGTCGGTAAATGTGGAGTTTGAAAATGATTTTGATTTAACCGAAATTCGTCATATTTTTCATACCACAAAAGGGGTTGAATTACAAGATGATGTTGAAAATAAACAGTACCCAATGGCTAAATTTGCCGAAGGAAAAGATGCAGTATTTGTGGGACGGTTGCGCAGAGATTTTTCACAAGCTAACAGCCTGAATATGTGGATTGTTGCCGACAATTTACGCAAAGGTGCAGCCACCAATGCGGTACAAATTGCCGAATTATTGATTGAAAATATTCTCTAAGAACATAAATTAAATTTGATTTAATTCATCCATAATTTTTTGAATCGCTTCTGCTGCTCCCAGTGGAATACTGATATTATTGAGCGAATGCACATTCGGTTCACGTGGGTTTATGCGAATCAAAACGGCATCTTTAATTGCCGACATTCGCCTAGAATTGTGCCGTACCGTAGGCACACTGCTACCTGCTCCTATTTCAATAATGACAAGTTTAGAGTTAGATTTTCTAATCACATTCACCCACTTGCTGTATGTTTTTTCTTGCTCATTGGAACGTAAGTAAATCCATGAATAGTCATTGAACATCAGTATGTTCGGTCTTGCTAATTGCCCACAATGCGGACATCGAGGAAGCGGATCGAGTGCTTCAAATTTTTCCTCATCAACCACAATTTTGTCTTCAGCCTCCCAAATATCTGGAGTACAACGGTCAGCACATTGAAAATGATTAATAGAGCCATGCACTTCGTAAATCATATCGTCATGATATCCTGTACTTTGGAAATGTCCATCCACATTAGAGGTAAAAACAAAATATCCAGAAGGCATTTTTTCGCCAAGTTCGAGCAATTGATGAAAACCTTTGTGCGGAACAGTTTTTTTGTACAAATTGTAACGATGACCATAAAAAGCCCATGCTAAATGCGGACGCTCCTCAAACCAATAAGGATTGGCCATGGAAGAGAAAGAAATGCCCAGTTTTGCGATGGGCGGGTATGCTTTCCAAAAACCTTCATCGCCTCTAAAATCGGGAAGTCCTGAATCCACTCCCATGCCTGCTCCTGATGCAATCAGCAATGCATCAGCGTTTTTAATAGCGAATGCTGCTCTTTTTATTTCTTCTTCCATATTCTTGCGATTTTTTTTAGCAAGGTACGAAAAAAAAGCTGTTTTTTATGAAAACTTTTTTTAAATCTAAAATAACACGAGTATCCGAAAATCGAATATCAACCAATTTTGTTACTATTTTTGTTATACTATACTGAATTGCTGTTATAATTGTGATTCAGAAAATGAATTATTTTTTGTTTGTTTTTATTCATAATTATGATAGCATTTCAGTATAAATTATGGTAAAAAAGACAATCTCCAAAAAAAGTTTACATTAAAAAACCTAATAGTAAATACAATGCAGCCGCAATACTGCCCATCGATAAGGCATAAGGCAACTGTGTTTTCACATGATCGATATGATCGGATGCCGATGCCATCGACGAAATAATGGTGGTATCGGAAATAGGCGAACAATGATCGCCAAAAACACCGCCACCAATAGTGGCAGCCACCACCAGCGAAAGATTTGCATCGTGTATATTTGCCATCGGAATAGCAATCGCCATCATGATAGCGAATGTGCCCCAGGAAGTTCCCGTAGAAAAAGCAATAAACGAGCTGATGATAAATAAAACGAACGGTAACAGTTCGGGCGACAACCACGCTTTGGTTTGCGTAGCAATGTAAATGCCTGTGCCTAGCTGGTTACTCACATCACTCAATGCAAATGCCAACATCATGAGCAATGCCAGCGGCATCAATCCGCTAATGCCGTCCAGAATGAGCCGAATCATTTTATTGGTTCGCATGATTTTTTGGCTTCGATACAGCACCATCGCCACTACAAGTGATGTGATAACCGAAAGCAAAACCGACGAAGAGCCTGATCCCGAACCGATTGCACTCACAGCATGATCCCAAAAGCCATTAGCATTTTCTACGGCATCCCAACCTGTATACGACAAATAAATAGGCATCATCAACACCATAGTTATCAGCGGAATGTACATGTTATATGCCCGAAGCCGAATCCCACTTTTTGCTTGTACCGAAGTGATACTGTCAGAAATCAGGGGTTGTGAGCCGTCATTCAGCAATTTGCCAGTATCACGGGTTCTTTTTTCGGCTTTCGCCATTGTACCAAAGTCTTTGCCCGAAACGATAATGAAAAAAACCATCAAAAGAGTCAATATAGGATAAAAATTATACACAATAGACGAAGCCAAAAGCGACATAGGATTATCAATGCCTTGCGTAAGCAAAAGCCCCATGATGAAAGCTCCCCAGGCATTGAACGGAATAAGAATAGACGACGGAGCAGAACTAGAATCGGCGATGTACGCCAGTTTTTCTCGTGGAATTTTTAATTTATCGAATAATGGACGGTACAACGTTCCTACGGTAAGCGAACTGATACTTGTTTCGACAAAAAGCAACACGCCTGTAACCAAAGCCAACAACTGCACCAGCACACGGCTTTTCACTTTTTGCTTACTTTCTATTCGTTCTATCCATTTGCTGATTTGCTTCATAAAGCCCTCAACACCACCCGAATACTGAATAAATAATAACAATGCACCCACCAATGCACTAAACATAATGGTGCGTGTGTTGCCTGCCGACTTAAACACAGCCACAAAGCCCTCGATGGTCGCAATCGTTCCTGCGATAATGTCCCAATCGTTGATAATTAACCAAGCCATCCACGTACCCAGTACGAGTGCGGTGTAAACTTGCTTGGTACGTAACGCCAAAATAATTGCTATTATTGGCGGAAAAATAGAAAGTAATCCGTAGTCTGTCATAGTTTTAAAATCTTAGGTTTTGATGTTGCTTACGCAATTCTGCAAATTCAACGATTCAACTAGATACATAATTCTACTTTACTAAGTTAGAAATTGCTGTTAATCAGTTCATTTATCTGTTTTATAATAAGAGTAAACGTCAAAAATATTAAGTAGAAAGATTTTTTGTTAATAGCAATGCTTTTCAGCCTAAAATATGCTGCTTTTCTTTCTACTT
>JAOZTL010000250.1 GCA_029942205.1 Bacteroidales bacterium
GGTATGCCTCATCACTAAGACTTTCCCAGTATTCGAGTTGATCGGCACTACAAATCACACCAAAACCTTTACCCTCAGGCGCAAGTCCCGAGTCTATTTGGCTATAATCCACAAACACAAAACTACGCTTCTCGAAACCAGCCTCTGAATTTGGTTTTAGCTCTCTAATATTTTTCACCTCAGGATGCACAATAAAAGTCGAGTAATGCTTATTACCCATCGCTTTGGGCGATTTCTTAAACCCAAGATACAAACTCAACAAGCCAGGACCAGGAGTCAATTTCTCTATACGCTTACGAATAGGTGCAGCAACCTCTCTATCAAGCAATTCGTTGGCAACATTAGGTATGGCAGCATTAGCAATAATGACTTGGGCATGCTCTTGCTTTTTCTCCTCAGGCTTGCGCACGTCGGCATATTCCACACCCACCGCTTGCCCATCTTGGGTAATGATTTTGCTCACCAGTTGTCGTAATTGCACCGTACCACCATTTTTTTCGATGTACTGCACCATGTAGTCCGATAAATTTTGCGAGCCTCCTTTGATAAAAAAACCACCACCTGTATAATAGCTCGCTTGTGCCACACCATAAAAGCTCAAAGCCATCGTATAAGCATTATCATGATAATACCCCATGTTGGCAGCCAGTACCAGCTTTAGCTCATCGTCTTTGATGATAGAATCCATAAAATCGCCCATCGTTTGGTGCATACTTGCCACAAGGTGCTTATGAGTAATGGGCATTAGGAGTTTTTTCCAGCCTTTGCTAGGCATAGTACGTAGGTTGTCTCTAATGCCGAGTAACTTATCGAAATACTTTTGGATACCCACTTTTTCATTCGGAAAATGCTTACTCAATAGCTTTATAGCCTCATCCACATCATCGGGCACAACAATGTCGTGGCGAGAATTGGTGAAACGATAAAACTCAGGCACACGCACAAACTCCAGCTCGTCCAATGCTCCGATAGAGTTCAATAACGCATGAACACCTTCGCCTTTGTTATCGAGCCCATCCAGCTCATGTAGCCCCACCTCTACCCGAAAGCCCTTGCGGCTGAAAGTAGTAGATGCGCCACCTGGCAAATAGTGTTGTTCGAGGATCAATACCTTCTTTCCTTTTTTGCTTAACTGAGCACCTGCCATGAGACCGCCCAAGCCTGCTCCTATTATTATTGCGTCGTAATTCATTGTTGTTGTTGTATATTTAAGTATAATACATTTAACCTATTTATTATTGTTCACACTAAAATTTTCGTCCTAATTTAATGTTGCTCACGCACTTAAAAAAAATCATCCTCTGGCTATCAATTGCCCTATTTTTTATGAATAAACCCTGCAATAACAAGACGAAGTGATTACATTTAATGCAAGAAGTTGGTATATATTTTTAAGTGAGCAATTTTACATATTTTTGTATCATCCAAATTTACTTATTTTAACCAATACTTCTTTGTTTAGAATCTCGATAATTCCATTATTATCCGAAATTATCTCCTGCTTCTTCAAGTCATTGATTGCTCTAACTGCACTCATGGTAGACATTGCCGTGAAATTGGCTAGCTCATTTCGTGTCAATATCAATTCAAATTTATCCGATTCAAACACACTCTCCGACAAATAAATAAAAGCACTAGAAATACGCCCTAAAAGCTGTTTTTGTGTCAAATTAAACATTTGATTATAAGCATGAATCGTACTTTTGTGGGAACGTTTCAGTAGAGAGATAGCAAACTCTGAATTTTTAACAACCAATTTCTTTATTTCGCTTACTTCTATCAAGCAAAGCTCCGATGGCAACATGGTAGCTACCGAATACTGATACGTATTGCTTTCAAAAAGAGACGATAACCCAATAAGCGAACCTTTGGAGAAGAAATTAATAATCAAATTCTTATCCTGCGAAGCCGATTCGATATATAGCTTCACAAAGCCTTTTTTTATAAAAATAATGTGCGTGGCAAATGAACCTTGTTTTGCCACAATTTCCTTTTTATTGAACTTTATCTGAACTTTATTTTGACTAATATTTTCAAGCTGTTCAAATTTTAATTGTTGAAAACAGCTAGACATACTTTCGCACATCGAACAAATAGTTGTTGTATTGCTTTTACTCATAGGAGTTTATTTTTTTAGCATTCAGTAAACGTGATTCACATCACAATAAGGATAGATGCAAATCCTTTTTTATCATGTTTTATTTATATCGATCTGCAAATATATTTATAGCAAAGTTCTAAAAAAAATAAATTTTCAAAAGATATATTTGTAGCAGATTTTTTTAGAGATAAAACCTCTAATTTATTATCGTTAATAATATTTTTTGATTCAATAAATCGAAAGCTAAATTTATAGTATCTAATGAAAAATTATATAACAATTTTTGTAATTCTATTTTTTGTGTGGTTTCTATTGAACAACACATTACAAGTAGAAGTTCTGATAGTAGGGCTTATCGTATCGGCACTCGTTACGACCTTGGTCGGTGTTATGCTGTGCGTTAAGTGCAATGTATTCAGCGATCTGAAATACACCCCCAAAGCTATACTGAACACATTCATTTTCTTAGCTGTATTTTTTATAGAGCTAGTAAAATCGAATATCGATGTAGCAAGGCGTGTCCTTGCACCTACAAGACCTATTAATCCAGGAATTGTAGAAGTAAAAACCAAACTCAAATCAAAGTTTGCTAGAATGTTGCTAGCAAATTCAATTACGCTTACTCCAGGTACGCTTACTATCGAAACCAGAGGTGATTCTTTTTTCATTCACTGGATTGATGTAAAAGACATTAACGTAGAGAAAGCAAGTAATGAATTGATTAGAAAATTTGAAAAATATTTGGAGGAAATTTATGATTAATACAATTTTGACAATCGCATTAGCTCTCATTTTCTTGAGCATTGCCATTATTATCTATCGGTTTATGTTAGGTCCGAGTTCGGTCGATCGAGTGATTTCTTTTGATATGATGACTATCGCATCCATATCAATAATTGGAATTATCTCTTACATGTCTGATCGAGTAATTTATTTAGACATAGCCACTGTGTATGGCTTATTAAGTTTTTTGGCAGTCATCATTATTGCCAAATATTTAGAAAAAGGACTATAAAAAAAGGAAGAAATGGAATTATTTGGAGCACTTATTACATTACTAGGATCAATCATTTTGCTCATTGCAGCAATAGGCTTGGTACGTATGCCAGATGTATATAATCGACTACAAGTAGGAACAAAAGCCTCTACCATGGGTACGCTATTGAGCCTACTCGGTATCGCTATTATTCATCCTACTTGGGCAGGGAAATTAATTATCCTGATCCTTTTCGTGCTATTTACCAACCCAGTATCGTCTCACGTACTGGCACGGGCATCGCACTATATCAACATACGCATATCGAAACGAACCGTGGTCGATAAACTGAAAGTAACGGATAGAGCCTTTAAAGTAGGCGAAGTAAAAAAATAAATTAATTAAAAATATACACGAAATGACTTATATAATTGTAAGCATATTGTTGGGAATTATTATGCTATTAATGACAGGGATTGCCATATTACACAAAAACATGGTAGTAGCGATTATCGCTGCGGGAGTTGTCAGTTTATTTGCATCGGTTCTCTACTTGCTTTTGGCGGCACCAGATGTTGCTCTTACAGAGGCTGCTATAGGCAGTGGATTATCAACAATCATATTCTTTTATGTGTTAAATAAAATAAGGAAAAACAATGTTGCGGAATAGTTTAATATTTGTATTAGTAATAGCCGTAGGCGTGATATTCTATTCACTGTTTACCCAGTTTGATGGAAACGATGAATTATCCGACTTGGCTCAATTTTATGCCCAAAAAGAAAACATAGATAAAGTAGGATCAGCAAACTTAGTTACGGCCGTAGTGGTTACGTATCGGGGTTTGGATACTTTGGGCGAAGTTACCATCCTATTTCTAACGGCTGCAATCATCGGCTTTTTCTTAAAAGGAAAACTGGAAGAAGGCAAACGGGAAGTTAGACCGAGTAGTGAAATTTTGCAAACAGCTGCTGCTGTTTTGATCCCCATTATTATCGTGTTTGGAGTATACATTTTCATTAACGGACACCTTACACCTGGAGGAGGATTTCAAGGTGGTGCAATTATCGCATCAGCAATCATTTTGATGCTACTTACACGCCCTACTATGCCATTCAACCACAAGCTATTTTCGACTATCGAAAGTATCTCGGGACTTAGTTTCATCACCCTAGGAGTGCTAGGAGCATTGTTTGCTGGCGGATTCCTTGATAATAGATTTATCGAGACAGGTACGGTTGGTGAGCTGATTAGTGGAGGTGCTATCCCCATTATTTACTCGTTCGTCGGATTAAAAGTTGGTGCAGAGCTTTCTAATATTCTTGGCGATTTTCAAGAAGTTCAAAACGAAAAATAAAATTTACAGACATGGAATATATCGCATTAGTAGTAGGTTTTTTAATCATTCTTGCCGGGCTTTGGGCAATTATGACCCGAAAAAACATACTTAAAATAATTATTGGTTTTAGTTTATTCGATACAGGCTTGCATATCGTAATGGTTGCTTTGGCTTATGTGAATGAGAGAACTGCTCCTATTATTGACGGCACTGTTTTG
Organism: Bacteroidales bacterium; assembly: GCA_029942205.1. GTDB lineage: Bacteria > Bacteroidota > Bacteroidia > Bacteroidales > JAOZTL01 > JAOZTL01. Next base: position 4,633 of record JAOZTL010000250.1, read on the forward strand.
GCCGAAGAAGCAATAAATAAAGTAGTAGACCCTGTGCCACAAGCATTAGTACTTACTGCTATCGTTATTGGATTTGGAGTTACAGCCCTTATGCTTACCTACGCTGTTAGGTTGTTTAAGTCGAAGGGATCACTCGAAATTGCAGACTTTAAAGATGCAAAATGGTAAAGAAGAAAACTAATTTATTAAAATAAAATAACAGAATCACATGATTTCACCGATTCATATTATAACAATAGGGCTAGGAGGAGCATTTGCCCTCGGATTTGTAAAAAAATCTGCCCCTAATTTTGCAGCAATATTTATGCTATTAGCTATAGCTGGTATGGCAGCTATTTCTGGAACATGGCTAGTAGCTTTGTTTTCGGGAGCGGAAGCTGCTCATATTTTTACTGCAGGATTCAAACCACCATATTCTATCAATTTATTGATGGACAAACAAGAAGCCGTACTAACGAGCATGATTAATTTCGTAGGCTTATTAGGAGGTATCTACTTGTTTGGAGAACTAAAACAACGAGGATCGCATGCCATAATGGTATTCTTGGTCTTTGTGATGGGACTCAATGTTCTTATCATGACTCGTGATGCGTTTAACTTATTCGTATTCATGGAAGTGGTAAGTATTGCAACTGCTGGGCTGGTTATTCTTACCGAAACAGGCAGAGCAGTACAAGCAGGTTTCAAGTACATGATAGCCACAGGAATTATTGCTGGTGTATTCTTACTAGT